>JBIIBX010000107.1:0-5424 GCA_044239185.1 Schleiferiaceae bacterium
CGACCAACCCATCCTCGTCCAGGGCTGGGTGCGCACCTTTCGCAGCAACCGGTTCATCGCCATCAACGACGGATCCTGCCTGGACAATTTGCAGTGCGTGGTGGATTTTGAGGCCTTCCCGTCGGAATTTCTCAAGCGCATTACCACCTCAGCCTGTTTGCGGCTGACCGGAAAACTGGTTCCCTCCCAGGGAAAAGGCCAGTCCGTAGAGCTTGCTGTGGAACAGATCGAAATCTTAGGAGACTCCAATCCGGAAACCTACCCCCTGCAGCCCAAAAAGCACTCGTTGGAATTCCTTCGGGAAATTGCCCACCTCCGCATGCGCTCCAACACCTTTGGAGCCGTCATGCGCATTCGGCACCACGCGGCTTTTGCGGTGCACCAATTCTTCAACGATCGGGGCTTCTTCTACCTGAATACCCCCATTATTACTTCGTCCGACGCGGAAGGAGCCGGTGAGCTCTTCCGGGTGACCACTTTGCCCGCCCACAATCCCCCCACCACGCCCACCGGCGACGTGGATTTTAGCCAAGACTTCTTTGCCCAAGCCACCAACCTCACGGTAAGCGGCCAATTGGAAGGAGAACTGGGGGCCATGGCCTTGGGCAAGATTTACACCTTTGGCCCCACCTTCCGGGCAGAAAACTCCAACACCGCACGGCACCTGGCGGAATTCTGGATGATTGAGCCGGAAATGGCTTTTTACGACCTCCACGCCAACATGGACCTGGCCGAGTCCTTCACCAAGTACATTGTAGGCTACGTTCTGGAAAAATGCCCCGAAGACCTGGCCTTTTTGGACCAGCGCCTGGCCGAAGAAGAAAGCCAAAAGCCCAAAGAACAGCGCTCCGAACAAGGCCTGCTGGAAAAGCTTCGTTTTGTGCTGGAAAACCCCTTCGTACGCCTCACCTACACCGAGGCCATCGACATCCTCCAAGCGTCCAAACCCAACCAGAAAAAGCAATTCCAGTACCCCGTCACCGGCTGGGGCATCGATTTGCAGTCCGAACACGAGCGGTTTTTGGTGGAAAAACACTTCAAAGCGCCCGTCGTTTTGTACGACTACCCCGCCTCCATCAAGGCCTTTTACATGCGCCTGAACGACGACGGGAAAACCGTACGCGCCATGGACGTTTTGTTCCCGGGCATTGGCGAAATCATTGGCGGCAGCCAGCGTGAGGAACGGCTGGAGGTCTTGGAAGAAAAAATGAAGGCCGTCGGCATTGACCCCGAGCACCTCTCGTGGTACTTGGACACCCGCCGGTTTGGCACCTGCGTGCACGCCGGTTTTGGAATGGGTTTTGAGCGCATGGTCCAATTCGTAACCGGAATGGGCAACATCCGCGACGTGATTCCCTTCCCCCGCACCCCCGGAAAAGCCGAATTCTGATCCGTTAAATTCCGTCCGACGTGCTCCACCAAAACCTGTCCCAGAAGCTCCAGCAAAAGCTGAGTCCGCAGCAAATTCAGCTGATGAAGCTGATCCAGCTGCAGACCCAGTCGTTGGAAGAGCGGATCCAAGAGGAGCTGGAAATCAATCCCGCCCTGGAGGAAGACCAGCCAGACCGCGCCGCAGACGAATCGGCATCGGACGAGGAATCTTGGGAAGCCGACGGCTTTGACGACGGCGAGATTTCCCCGGTGGATGCCCCCGAAGGCGAGCAACGGGACACCCTGGACTTTTCCGACTACTTCGACGACGACACCCCCGACTACAAGACGCAAGCCAACAACCACAGCGCAGACGACGAGTCCTACGAAACCCCGATAGTGGGCGCCAAATCCATGCAGGACCACCTCTTGGAGCAACTGGCCACGGTCATTTTGACCCCCAACGACGAGACCTTGTGCAAGTATTTGATTGGCACCTTGGACGACGACGGGTACCTGCGCCGGGCCACCCTGGACATCTGCGACGACTTGGCTTTTAGCTTGGGCGTGCTGGTAGAGCCCGAGGAATTGGAACGTTTGATCGGCCGGATTCAATCGCTGGATCCCGCGGGAATTGGCGCCCGGAACCTCCAAGAATGCCTCACCCTGCAGCTGGAACGAAAAAACCCGCCCACCCCGCTCACCCGCATGGCACTTAAGGTGGTCCAAAGCGGATTTGAAGCCCTGGCCAAGCGGCACTACGCCAAACTGTTGGACCTCTTGCAAACCGACGAAACCACGCTGAAGGAAGTGCTGGCAGAAATTGGACGGCTCAATCCCAAACCCGGCGGAGCCGTGGGTGGATCTGGGGCCGTGTCTGGCGAAGTGGTCATTCCCGACTTTTTGATCCACGTGCACGACGGTCGGCTGGAATTGCAGCTCAACAGCCGCAATGCCCCGGAGTTAAACATTTCCCGCGATTACAAAGACATGCTGGCCCACTACAAAGACAGCAAAGGCCAAGCGTCGGCCGCCAGCAAGGAAGCCCTCCTCTTTGTGAAGCAAAAAATCGACGCCGCCAAGTGGTTCATCGACGCCATCAAGCAGCGCCAGCAAACCCTGTTGCTGACTATGTCTGCCATCATGAAGTACCAAGAAAAGTACTTCCTCTCCGGCGACGAACGTCATCTAAAGCCAATGATCCTTAAGGACATAGCCGACGAAGTCGGGATGGACATTTCCACCGTCAGCCGCGTAGCCAGCAACAAATACGTACAAACCCCGTTTGGAACGTTTCTCATCAAAACGTTTTTCTCTGAATCCATGCTGAACTCCGAGGGAGAGGAAGTCAGCACGAAGGAAATCAAGAAAATCCTGGAAGACTCCATCGGCGAAGAAGACACGCGCCATCCTTTGACCGACGACGCCCTGGCCCAGTTGCTGGAGGAAAAGGGGTATCCCATCGCCCGGCGTACCGTGGCCAAGTACCGCGAGCAATTGGGCATCCCCGTAGCGCGGTTGCGCAAAACCTTGTAATCCCGTGGACGCAGCAAACACCCCGCCTGCCGCTCCCACCCCAAAGGCCAAAGACCTCGGTGCCGGCTGGGCCCGATTCCTTTCCGTCCTTTTTCATCCCTTGTTGGTTCCGTCGGAACTGGGAGCCATTCTGATCACCTTCTCCCCCGAAGGTTGGACGTCCCTGGCCCTGCGCGCCTGGGTTGCGGTGGTGCTGGGAACCGCCCTTGCCCCCGCGTTGACGGCATTGATTTTAGCCCGTATGGGCTGGGTAAGTGCTTTCCACCTTCCTCTGCGCACGGACCGCCAGTGGCCTATGGCCGTTGGAGCTGCCGGCATGTACTGGGCCTTCAAACAAGCCGTCCGCTGGGGGCAGCCCGATGTTTTATCGCTCTCTTTGTTGGCTGCGTGCGTAACCCTTGTGCTGCTTTACGGGGCCCTTCTTTGGATCAAAGCCAGCGGCCATACGGCTGGATTGGCAGGAGCCAGCGTATCGGTTGCCTTTGCAAGCTTGCAGTGGGGCTGGACGCCGCTTCCCCTCCTGGGTGCTTTGGCCCTCCTCGCAGCAGTTGCCGCCGCCCGCATCCGAATCCGCGCCCATACCCCGCAGGAAATTGCGTGGGGACTCGTGTTTGGTGGGCTTCCGCTGTGCATCTTTCTGGCCCTCCGCCCCTGACTACGAAGCGGTAGGTCGGTGAAAGCCTGCGTTCTCTCATTGCTTGGCCAAAGTGCGAACCTAATTAGTACATTCGTATTCTGAATAACCACCCCCGAAATCGACGTCCTATGAAACGGATCTTATTTTTCCTTGCCTTCGTTTT
The DNA here is from genome assembly GCA_044239185.1 of Schleiferiaceae bacterium. Classification (GTDB taxonomy): domain Bacteria; phylum Bacteroidota; class Bacteroidia; order Flavobacteriales; family Schleiferiaceae; genus CAMDTE01. Next base: position 3,708 of record JBIIBX010000107.1, read on the forward strand.
GACCGCCAGCTTTGGAGCGCGTGCCTCGCACATCTTGGGCGGCGACATCCAGTACAAATACGTGGGTGACTCCACCGGCGTTCTCAACCAGTACCGCATCAAATTGGTGATTTACTGGGAGCAAACGGCCTTTGATCCAGGCGCCACCCAGACGGTAACCATTCGGTCGGCCAGCTGCAACATCAACACGAATATGACCGTAACCCGTCCCGGAGCTGCCTTCAGTGCGGCCAGTTTGGGCGCTTACGACTGCATAGCGCAAGGTGCGAATAGCTCGCAGTACAACCCCATGGTCAATGTATACTGGGGCTACGTGGTGTTGCCTCAAGTGTGCAACGACTACTACATGTACTGGCAAACCTGCTGCCGCGTAGGAAACATTACTTCTCTGGTGAACTCGTTTGGTGACGGCTTCTACTTCGAAACCGAACTGAACAACACCTTGGGCAAGAACTCCTCGCCCAGCTTTGTATCCATTCCGCTGAGCTACATCTGCATTGGGGGGTACACCAACTACCTGCAAAATGCCATCGAAGTAGACGGCGATTCCATCTCCTACGAACTGGTTCCTGCCCGTGAATTTGGAGCCACGGCAGGGGTTCCTCTGGCCTACACGGCGGGGTATACTTACACCTCTCCCATCACCACCAACACCACCAATCCGTTTGTACTCAACGCCCAAACCGGAAATATCACCTTTACGGCCATACAGGCGGAAACCTCGGTCATAGCCGTTCGGGTAAACGAATACCGGTACGATACCCTCTACGGCTTTTGGGAAAAAGTGGGGTCCTCCAACCGGGAAATTCAGGTAACGGTGGCCTCCAACTGTTTGCCCATTGTGAATGCCGGGGTAAAACTGAAGTTCCCGTCTCCTGGCGTTAGCTTGGACTCGCGCGGCCGTCAAGTTCGCCAATACAACTGCTTGGATTCGTCGGTTATGCTTCGGTTTACGTTGCCGGTGGAAATGTCCTCCGTCTCTCCCGATGGTTCGGACTTCCGACTGACCTCCCCCAACGGCCAACCCATTCCGATTTTAAATTTGGTAGGCTACCCAGACTTCAACGGCGAAACCGACAGCCTTTTGGTCAAGTTGAGCAAGCCGCTTTCCTTGAACGGGGATTACTACCTGTACTCCAAAGTCGGCAACGACGGCAATACTCTGCTGAACAAGTGCGGCAAGGACATGAACGAGTTTGACACCATCATCTTGAAGGTTAACAACTGTATTAACTTGGATATGCAGCTCCGAAATGTGTCCATCGACGAAGACAAACACCCGCATTTGTATTGGCGCATTGACCCTGCCACCTTCCCGCAGTACCTGTTCAACTTGTACCGCGTTTACCGTTCCGCTGACGGCGGAGCGAGCTACCAGGCCATTGCCTCCATCAACGACTCTGCAGCACGCGATTACGTGGACCTTGGCGTGGATGCGGCCAAGGTCGACGCCCGGTCGTACCGGTACTACGTGCAAATGATTTTGAACCAACAGGCCATGCCTCCTACGACCGTAGTGCACAGCATGTGGCTCCGCGGCGACCTGACTACCGCTTCCAGCGTTCCGGTGGTTTGGAACGAGTACAACGGGTGGAACAACCCGCAGTACCAAATCCAGTGGGGAACCAGCATTGGACCCAACTTGTGGCTTTGGGAAAATTACGGCACCCCCAACGGAGACACCACCGCTACAGTGCTGCACCCCAACCTGGGCCCC
>JBIIBX010000108.1:0-5379 GCA_044239185.1 Schleiferiaceae bacterium
AAAGAGCAACTCAGGGGTTCCCAAAGGATGGCCCGCTGACACCAAAACACCGCCGTTCAAAGCAGACCAATCGGCCTGCTTCAGCCCCATCATTTTGCGGATTTTCTCTGCCGACGAAGGCAAAAACGGCTCCATCAAACTGCCCAATGCAGCAACCACTTGCGTGGCAACAGCCAAAACTGTCTCCGTCCGCTCGGCATCGGTTTTCACCAACTTCCAAGGTTCTTGGTCCGCCAGGTATTTATTCCCCAATCGAGCCAATTGCATGGCCTCTGAAAGCGCATCCCGAAAACGATAGGACTCCAAAGAAGTCTCGACAGCAACTCGCTGCAAACCAATGGCTTCCATAATCGATTGGTCTTCCGCACTCAACACCGTTCGAATGGCTGGCGCCACCCCTCCGTAGTACTTGTGATTCAAAACCACCACCCGGTTTACTAAATTCCCCATGACGGCAACCAACTCCGAATTCACTCGGGTTTGGTAGTCCGCCCACGTAAAGTCATTGTCCTTGGCTTCGGGCATTGTAGCACACAGAACATACCGAAGTTCATCCTGCTTGCCCGGAAAATCTTCCATGTACTCATGCAACCAAACCGCCCAGTTCTTGGACGTGGACAATTTCTTGCCTTCCAAATTCAAAAACTCGTTGGCCGGTACCTCAGCAGGCAACTGATACCCTCCGTGTTCCATCAAAATGGACGGGAAAATGATGCAGTGGAAAACAATGTTGTCTTTTCCAATGAAATGCACAATATCCGTATCCTCAGACTTCCACCATTTTTCCCAATCCGCACCAAAGAGCTCTCGAGTGGCTGTGATATACCCCAAAGGCGCATCGAACCAAACGTACAAAACCTTGCCTTCGGCTCCTTCAACCGGCACCGGAACCCCCCACTCCAAATCGCGGGTCATGCTCCTCGCTTGCAATCCATCTCCGGCATCCAACCAACTCTTGCATTGGCCATAAACGGTTGGTTTCCAATCCGAATGGGATTCAATGTACTCCCGAATCTTCGGCGCTAACGCATCCAACGGCAGAAACCAGTTGGTCGTAGGCCGTAACTCCGGGGCCGCTCCAGATAAAGTGCTCCGTGGATTGATTAACTCCGTAGGACTTAGCGTACTTCCGCACTTCTCGCACTGATCTCCGTAAGCTTCCTCGTTCGCACACTTTGGACACGTTCCCACAATGGTCCTGTCTGCCAAAAATTGCTGCGCTTCTGGGTCAAAATACTGCAACGTCTCCCTGGCTTCAAAAACCCCTTTGTCGTACAGATTCTTAAAAAATCCTTGAGCCACCTCCCGGTGCAAATCCGACGAAGTACGCGAATAGATGTCGAACGAAATGCCAAAATCCTCAAAGGCCTTTCCCATCAACGCATGGTACTGATCAACAATGGCTTGTGGAGTAGTTCCTTCCTTGCGAGCCTTCACCGTAATGGCCATGCCGTGCTCGTCGGACCCGCAAATAAAAGCAACCTCCCGGCCCTGCATTCTCAGATACCGCACATAAATGTCTGCCGGCAAATAACATCCAGCTAAGTGACCAATATGGATGGGTCCATTGGCATACGGAAGTGCCGCCGTAACCGTGGTGCGTTGGGGGATTCGTTTCATGATCTCACAAAGATACACCACCTAAAAAGCATAGCGGACGCTATCCATCGTCAATCAAAAACCACTGAATTTGCCCCCGAACAACCACCGCCAAATAAATACCAATCGGCACCTTCAACTTTTTGTACCTGGCCCATGCATCCACAGCATAACGGATACGATTCTCTTGCTGCCTGGTCAAACAAGCCCGAATAACGGACTCAGGATCAGAAGGATCCCACGTCACCCGCGTTCGCCCCTTCACCTCAACGACCAACCGTCTGGATTCCCGCATGGCCACGATATCCAACTCAAAACGATACCACCGCCAATTTCGCTCCAAAATGGTGTAACCGTGCGCCATTAACCACTCCGTTACCAAGTCTTCTGTGGTCTTGCCAAATTCTTTCTTATAGCTGGACGAGCGCATCAACGCGTCGTCCCCATCACGTGGTTCCCAGGGAGGTGTTTTCGACTGTTTCATGAGGCAAATCTCTGCCCCAAATCAGCCGCTAACCGGTTCTAAACGTCTATAAACGTTTACCAAACCAATTATTCACAACCAACTAAATATCAAAAATTTAGCCCACCAACATGCAAACGTTTAACCCACCAAAAAAGCGACGGCAGCATTTTTCTCCACCACCAACTCGACGGTGCATCCCACCACAAACGCCTCATTCCCGTCGATGTGTCCCATTGGAAAACCACACCCCACGGGAATCTCATCAAACTGCTCCAAAATCACCTCCATAACCTCCCGACCAAAAGGCACTGCATGGTCGTGTATGTCGGTAAAGCCTCCAACGACCACCCCAACAATGCCATCCAATACACCGGCACGGCGAAGCCCGACCATCATCCTATCGATGTGGTAAACGTATTCGTCCAAATCTTCCAAAAACAGCACGCATCCCCGCAAATCCGGGAAAGTCTTCGACCCCACTAAACTGTACAGGACACTTAAATTCCCGCCAACCAAAGGGCCTCTCGCCACTCCTTCTCGCCATGCCGCACCGCGCGCCCCTGCGGGGCGCGCCACCTCCCAAACCCGCTTCCGCCAGGTTCCCATAAAAACGTGTTCCAAACTCGCCAACGCATCCGTCGTATTCGACGCCACATTGACTGGCATCGTCGCATGAACCGACGCCACCCCCTGGCCCCACGCGGCCATCAACAAAACCGTCGGGTCGGAATACCCCACCATCCACTTGGGATCCTCTTTCAACAAGGTCCAATCGACCAAATCGACCATCCGAACCGAGCCGTATCCGCCTCGAACAAACCAAATGGCCCGAACCTCGGGATTTCGCAATGCCCACTCGACATCGGCAGCCCGCTCCACGTCGCTCCCAGCCAATTGCCCATTCCGGGCTTCCCAATGATTTCCGCGTATCGACCGCAGTCCCAAACTGCTCAACCACTCTTCCGCCGGCACATACCGACTCTCGTCCAGCCACCGAGCAGGAGCCACCAGCGCGACCAAATCGCCTTTTTGCAAGGCCTTAGGAATCAATAAATCCCCCCGACCAGCACCAAAATCACTTCTTTCCATCGACCACAAATTCCGCACAGCCCCTTGATCTTCCACCCATTGCGGTCAATCAATCGACTTGGCATTCTATTTGCAAGGTTCAAAAAGAAATCCGTACCTTCGTTCAACGATGAAAAAGTTCCTCTTTGCCCTCCTCCTCGGTGCAGCTGGCCTCACGGCCTTCCCTGCCCTTGCCGACGGCATGCCGGAATGGACGCTCTATCAACGCGACGGAGCCATCGTCCTCCATACGGAGAGTGCTTTGCCCCAGGGCGACGCCCTCATTGAAATCACCGATGTCCTAGGAAAACGCGTAGCCACCTACCGTCGTTCTTTGAGCAACATCCAACAAGACTTGGAAATTGCCACCCAACTAACTCCGGGCGTCTACATGGTGAAAATTCAAGTTGGCGCAGACATCCAGGTGCGCCGCTTGCGCTGGCAATAATCGCCCCCACCGTTACTCGACGGAACCTCACAACCCATTATTTTCTCAGGATCTCGACGCCATTTCCCCTGGAAAAGGTATTCCTATTTGCGACGTAGGCAGACGTAGTCTTTTCTTTCAAGAATCCCCCAAAAAGGATTTCCTACGATTTCAACTTTTCCAATACGGCCACAAAATACCCATCCGAATCTTGATGAAACGGATCGATGGTCTTCTGCTCGATCAACCTGTATTTACCGGGGAATTCCTCCATGAACCGCTCGATTTGCCGTTCGTTTTCCGATGGCAAAATGCTACACGTTGCATAAACCAACTTGCCGCCCACCTTCAAAGCGTCCGGATAAGTTCTCAATATTTGCGCCTGCGTATCCAAAGTGCGCTCCAAATGCTCCGGCTTCAACTTCCACTTGGTGTCCACGTCCCGACGAATCACCCCCGTCCCAGAACAAGGCACATCCAACAACAAGGCATCCGCCCATTCCGCAAGACGCTGGACATCGCGCGCCGTCTTGATTGGAGCCGTCCGAATACACCGAACGCCCGCTCGCTCCGCTCGCTTCTCCAACTCCTTCAACTTGAACGGCTCGACATCCATCGCAATGATTTCCGCGGCATTTCCTGCATCGGCGGCCATTTGCAAAGTCTTTCCACCCGCGCCGCTGCACGCGTCCAAAATTTTCATGCCGGCTCGCGCTTCTAAAAAATTTGGAATAACCTGACTTCCTCCGTCTTGAACTTCAAATTCTCCCCGCAAAAAACTGGCCGTCTTCATCAAATTGGGCCTGCCTACAACGCGCAAAGCTGTGTCTGCGATGTCGCTCATCTCCACTTGAATGCCTTCGGCGAGCAAATTATCAAAGGCCTGCTCGCGGCTTACCCGCAACGTGTTAACTCTCAAAATGACCGACGTCGGAGTATTCAACGCTACCGCCAACTTCTCCCACTTCTCCTGCCCAACCTCGGCCGAAACCCGCTCCACAAACCAAGGTGCGTAGGACTCTGACCATTCAATCGGCCATGCGCTCGCCGCCGCCAAGGCGGCATCTCGTGCACCCTCTTCCAACTCCAGTCCATACTCCACCCAACTCGGCAGCTCCTCACCCCGAATAACCAACCAATACACCCAGAACAAGCGCTTGATATCCTTTCGTTTGAGGCTAGGTTCTGCTTTCAAGGGCTTTTCTCCTCGAACGAACGCATCCAAAGCCCATAACTTCCGCCATTGGCGAACCATTTCGTAGGAATGCTCGGCAACAAATCCCCGGTCCCGTGCACCCCACTTCTTGTTGGCGCGCAAAACCTGGTCCAAAACCGTATGCACATAGTGAACGCCACCAAATGATCTCTCCAGGACCTCATAGACCCCGGCTACGGTGTTCGGATATATCGTTGCCATAGGCCAAAGGTACGTCCTTAACATAGCCTTTTTTGGGATTCGACATGCGCTAGCCGTTGTTAAACGGATATAAACGTCTGCAAACGGATAATTGATTAAAAAAAGAATTTAAAATATTATATATCAGTTACTTATATTTATTTTATGCAAACAATAAACATTTAATTCCGGGTGTTCAAAACCCTTCAAAAAAGGGACGACACTTGAAAAAACGAAAGCATATCTTTGGGGTAACCATGGCCAAACTTCACCCTGTTCATCTCTTGGGCCGCCAAGTAAGGCTCGGCGACCTGCTTCGTAACTACGCCGACCTTTGGCAAATAGCCAAAAAAAATAGGAGGACCCTCGGGATCCTCCTACTTAGCTTTACGCTCTTAGGCCTGCTTATTGGCATCCTAAACC
>JBIIBX010000109.1:0-5359 GCA_044239185.1 Schleiferiaceae bacterium
GCGCGTTTCAGTCGGGCCGCACCGCTGGCCGAATTTCTCTGGGGTCAGTGCCTTTCTTTCTTGGTTTCCACCCGTTTTTGGAGGGGGTTCGAACTGTATTCGGTGTCCCCGGCACGGCGTCGGACCAGGTCGATGGCTTCAAAAACCGCACTGCGGAAGCTGCTTTCGTCGGCGGATTGCTTGCCCGCCAAATCATACGCCACGCCGTGGTCGGGAGAGGTTCGGATGTGCGGCAACCCGCAGGTGACGTTGACGCCGTCCTGGAAATGAAGCATTTTGAAAGGGACCAGGCCTTGGTCGTGGTAGAGGGCCAAAACCCCGTCGAAGGCCGCTTGCTGGCCGGTGCCAAAGAACCCGTCTGCCGGATAGGGGCCGTAGACCAGGTGGCCGTCCTCAACGGCTTTGGCTACAGCAGGGGCCACAACCTCGGCGTCTTGGGTACCAAAACGGCCGCGGTCTCCCGCGTGGGGATTTAGCGCCAGGACCGCAATCTTGGGCTTTTGCACCCCAAAATCCTGCTGCAGGGCGGCACGAAACTGCTGGATTTTGGCGCTTAGAAGCTCCGACGTCAGGCGTGTAGCCACCTCGGCCAAGGGGATGTGCTCCGTGACCAGGGCCACGCGCAGGGTGGGGCCGCTCAGCACCATCAGCGGGGTTCCGCCCAGCTGCTCGCCCAGGTAGGAGGTGTGACCAGAGAATCCCTCCAAGGGAATGTGCTCTTTGTCTATGGGCGCGGTCACCAAGGCGTCAATCTGGCCTTTTTTCAAGGCGTCGATTCCGGCGTCCAAAGACTTGAGGGCGTACACGCCCAAGTCGGGGTTGGGTTTGCCCAGTTCCATAAGGACTTGGTCCGTCCACGGTTCCACCAAGGCAATTCGGTTCTCGGGGTGAGGCTGGTCCAGGTTAGAGACAAGGGAATACGGGATTTCCGGCAGGTCCGCGGCCTTCCGGTGGTACGCAAAGGCCTTGGGGGTTGCGAAGAGCACCGGGCGGCACAACTCGTGGATTTGGGGGTCGGACAGGGTTTTCAGGACCACCTCCATGCCAATGCCGTTGAGGTCGCCGCAGGTCAGTCCAATGCGGGGGAGGGCGGTGCTCATGCGGTGCGGGTGCTAAGGAATTCCAACAAAAGGCGAACGCCAATTCCGGTACCGCCAACGGACCAGTAGCCCTGGGGCTTGTCCGCAAATGCCGGACCGGCAATGTCCAGATGGACGTACGGGTAGTCGGTAAAATGCTCCAAGAACTTGCCCGCGGTAATGGCCCCGGCGTCGGCCCCGCCAATGTTCTTGAGGTCGGCCACGGTGGACTTCAGGAGCTCGTTGTAGTCGTCCCAGAACGGGAAGCGGACCAAGCGCTCGTGCACGCGGTCTCCGGCAGCGAGGAGGTCGGACCACACCGGCTCGGAGGCGTTGCCCATGGCGACGGTGGCGTAGGACCCGATGGCGCGGGCGGCGGCCCCGGTGAGGGTGGCCAGGTCAATGACCAGCTGGGGGGTGTAGCGCTTGGCGTAGTGGAGGGCGTCGGCCAGGATCAAACGGCCTTCTGCGTCGGTGTTCAAGACCTCCACGGTGGTGCCGTCGCTCATGGTGAGGACGTCTCCGGGGGTTACGGCGTTACCTCCGGGGCGGTTGTCTGTGGCGGGAATCAGTCCGATGACGTGGACGGGGAGTTGCAGTTGGGCGGCTCCAGAAAGGGCGCCAATCACGGCGGCGGCGCCGCTCATGTCCGACTTCATGGTGTCCATGGAACCGGTGGGCTTAAGGCTCAGGCCTCCGGTATCGTACACCACGCCTTTGCCCACCAAGACGTAGGGCTGGGCGTTGACGGCGTTGGCGGGCTTGTATTCCAAAACGGTGAAGGTGGGCTCGTCCAGGCTGCCCCAGTTCACGCCCAACAGTCCGCCCATTTTGAGGGACTCAATTTTCTTTTTGTTGAAGATTTCTGCGGTAAACCCGTGTTTTTTGGCCTCGTCCGCGGCGGCTTGGGCCAGTCCTTGGGCGTTGAGGACATTGACGGGTTGGTTGATCAGGGTGCGGGCCAGAAGCACCGATTCTACGCGGATTTCCAGGTTCTTGAGGGCTTGAGGTTCCCACCCGTGTACGTGGACAACTTCCAGGGAGGGCGTGTTGGCGGCTTTTTGCTTGCCAAACAGGTCCGTGTAGCGGTAATTGGCCAAACACAGACCCTCCACCAAGGGCTGGGAGGGGTGCGCCAAGGCCACTTCGGCAAATTTGGAGGCGTTGAGCAGCTTGGCCAAGGCGGCGCCGGCTTGGCGGTGTTTTTCAGCGCCCGCGGGGGTGGTGGCGTCGGCTTCTATCCACTGCACGTAGGCGTCGCCCTGGGCACTGGGGGCTCCAAACCATCCCTTGCCTCCGCGGTCCCAAAAAGCGCGCAGCGCTTGGAGGGAAGCGTCGGGCCAGCCCAACTGGGCGGCGGAATCCGGGTGAGACAGCACGGTGGCACTGGGAATGCCTTTGGGGGGGGTGGAAGCGAGGTGCATTTTCATAACTCCCAAAGGTACGGCAGCGGGTGTACCTTTGCTCCATGTTTACCGGCATTGTGGAAACCCTGGGCACCGTGGTCGGTGTGCAGCACGAAGGCACCAATGTGCACTTGGACGTGGAATCCCGTTTGGCGCCTGAGCTTCGGGTGGACCAAAGTTTGGCGCACAACGGCGTGTGTTTGACCGTGGTGGCGCTGCACGGACCGTCGGACCAACCGACGGGGTACCGCGTGACGGCCATTGACGAAACGCTGCGCAAAACCACCTTGGGCACCTGGACCGCGGGCACCAAGGTCAACTTGGAGCGCTGCATGCTGGCCAACGGACGGCTGGACGGGCACATTGTGCAAGGCCATGTGGACACGGTGGGACGGGTTGCCGCCATCGAAGACCACAACGGCAGCTGGGTGTACCGCCTGGAGCATTCCGTTGGGCCGGACTGGGTGACGGTCAACAAGGGGTCCATTACGGTCAACGGCACGTCGTTGACGGTGGTGGACGCTGCGCCCGACGGCTTTTCGGTGGCCATCATTCCGTACACCTACGACCACACCGTTTTCCACACCCTGCAAGTGGGCGATCCGGTGAATTTGGAGTTTGATATTTTGGGGAAGTATGCGGCGGCCTTGTTGGCCCGGACGCAGTCCAACTAATTCGAGACCATGCACAAACTGGTTATCTTGAGTGCCCCGTCGGGGTCCGGAAAGACCACCCTTACCCGGCGTCTGCTGGAGGGGCATCCGGAGTATGCGTTCTCGGTTTCTGCCACCAGCCGTCCTCCTCGGGGCGCGGAAAAACACGGGGTAGACTACTATTTCCTGAGCAACGACGCCTTTGACGCCGCCGTGGCCAACGGCGATTTTTTGGAGTGGGAAGAGGTCTATCCCGGCGCCAAGTACGGCACGTTGAAACAAGAAGTCGACCGCCTCTGGTCCGACGGAAAAGTCGTTTTCTTTGACATGGATGTAGAAGGCGCCCTGCGCTTGAAGCGTCAGTTTGGGGACCAAGCGCTGGCTGTCTACATTGAGGCGCCGTCCATGGAAATCCTGGAACAGCGCCTGCGAAACCGCGGGACCGACACCGAGGAAAAAATCCAAATCCGCCTGGGCAAGGCGGCGTTGGAAGCCCAGCGCGCACCGCTGTTTGACGTCCGCATTGTCAACGACGAATTGGACCGTGCCACCGAGGCTCTGCGCTCGGCGGTGGACGCCTTTTTGAGCGACACTGGTTCCTCCGCCGACTCCTTCGTCGGCTCCTCCGCCCAACCCGCCTGAAGCCCCTCTTTCTTTGGAAAAAGCTGCCCCCTCCTCTCCCCTGCCCCTGCCCGCCGCACCCCTGCGGCGCATTGGCTTGTTGGGAGGCACCTTTGACCCCGTCCACCGGGGGCATTTGACCCTGGCCGAAGCCGCCCGCGAGCAGCTGCAGCTGGACGAAGTGTGGCTTGTGGTGAGTCCCCAAAACCCCTTCAAGTCTGCGGACCTGCTAACCGACGAACACCACCGCTTGGCCATGGTTCAGGCCGCCGTGGCCGACCGTCCCGGCTTGGTGGCAAGTGCCGTCGAATTTGAGCTGCCGCGCCCTTCTTACACCGCATCTACCTTTCGCCATTTGCAGCACACCCACCCCAACGGAGGCTTTGTGTTGATCATTGGCGAAGACAATTGGCAGGGCCTCACCCACTGGAAAGAGGCCGACTGGCTGTGGCAGCATTTGCCGGTGGCCGTTTATCCCCGCACCGGGTCTCCCGCGGAGCCGGGGACGCTGCCGGTCCATGCCCTCACGGGGCCGCCGGTTGATCTTTCCAGCACCGACGTCCGCGACGCGCTCCTCAGCGGCCAAGACGTTTCCCACCGGCTTCCAGCAGGGGTTTTGAACTATGTCCGCGCCCACGGTCTGTACCGGATTTAACAGCCCTTTTGGCGTACCTTTAGGGGAGCAACATCCCCATGAACCCGAATTCCCTGCCCTTCTTGCAACGCATCGCCCAAGAATGGGCGGCAAGCACCCCCGTCGACTCCTGGCACCAAACGGCCTGGGTGCTGCCCAGCCGGCGGGCAGAGCGGTTCTTGCGCACCTACTTGTCACAGGCCGCACCCGGCCCGGCCATTGCCCCCCTTACCCTCCCGCTGGACGCTCTGCTCACGTCGCTTAGCGGCCTGCGGCCCTTGGGCAATTTGGATGCTTTGCTCCGGTTTTACGCCGTCTATGCCGAACGGATGGAGTCCCACGCCGAACCGTTTGAATCCTTTGCGCAGTGGGGCGCCGGCGTGCTTCGAGACATCAACGAAATCGACCGGCAGGGGGCCGACCCGGCCTTGGTGTGGCGCGCAACGGCCGAGTGGGATGCCTTGGAACGCTGGGGACGGGGAGACGACGACGCTCCGCACCGGCGTACCGCCATGCTCCGCGTCCTGCCCGAACTCCACCTCCTCTGGCACGAGGCCCAACGCAGAGACGGCGTGGGCATGTCCGGACTGATCATGCGCACCGCTTCCCCGCCTTCCCAAGGACCTTCACCGGACCAGTGGAAAGCCGTGAGCGACGAATGGGGCGTGGACCGCTGGGTGTTTGCCGGATTCAACGCCCTCACCCCCTGCGAAGAAGCCCTCTTCCGCTGGGCCATCCAAGAACAAGGCGCCCACGTCCGTTTTGACGCAGACGACCACTACCTGAACGACGATTTCCACGAGGCCGGCCTGTACCTGCGCACCTTCCGGTCTACCTGGCCGGCCGCCGCTGTTACCGACTTGCAAAACCCCGGAAACGCCCTGCGCACGGGCCAAAAAACGTGGTCCATCCAAGGCGTATCGGGCCCCGTCGGCATGGCCAAGGCCGCCGGAAATTGGGTGCTGG
>JBIIBX010000175.1:0-3094 GCA_044239185.1 Schleiferiaceae bacterium
CCGGGTATTGTCAAACAACACCGGTGTGCGCAGCGTAAGGGAGATGGGCACGTTCCAGGTGTTCAAACGAAAGCGGGTCCGGTAGGTGGAGTCCCCATTGCCAACACCGCCCACATTATCGGGCATGAGCATGCCTGCGCCGTGCTGTTGATGCACGTAGCCAACGCCCAGGGAGACCAAGGGAATTGGGCTGTAGTAAGCGACGATTCCCCCACCCAAACTGGGTTTCACAAAGTAGGAATCGAATGTAGGATCTTCGATGGTCGAAAATCCCTGGGTAAAAGTGAGGCCCATGCTCACCTTTTTCTGGTGCAAGGACTTGGACAAGTCCCGCGGGCGGTTTTTGAGCCAATTGGTATCGGCCTGGTACTGGGCGTATGCGCTCGGAATTGCGAAAATTCCGGCCGCTACAACCAAGGTGCGGAGAAGGATTTTCATTTCTTGTCTTTTTTAAACATTTGATAGATGACCGGCATAGCGATCAAAGTCAAAACGGTTGCAGAAATCAGTCCTCCAATGACCACCACGGCCAACGGCTTTTGGGTTTCCGATCCGATGCCCGTGGAAAGCGCGGCCGGAAGCAATCCCAATCCGGCCATCAAGGCGGTCATGACAATGGGTCGAACCCGGGACATGGCCCCTTCCCGTATGGCTGTTCCGGTGTCTTTGCCCTCTTTTCGGAGGTCGTTGAAGACGCTCACCAAGATGACCCCGTTCTGAACGCTGACTCCAAACAGGGCAATGAAACCAACCCCTGCCGAAATGCTGAAATTGATGCCGGTGAAGTAGAGGCCCAAGATGCCTCCAATCAACGCGAAAGGCACGTTCATTAGCACAATTCCTGCGTCCATGGGAGATCCAAACATGATGAAGAGCCACAAAAAGATCAACAAAATGGAAATGGGAACCACAATCTGAAGCTGTTGGGTGGCGCGGACTTGGTTCTCAAATTCGCCGTTCCACGTCAAGGAATAGCCCTTGGGAAGATCCACTTGTTCATTTACTTTGGCCTGCGCCTCCGCGATGGTGCTGCCCAGGTCGCGTCCGCGCACCGAGAACTTGATGGGGATAAACCGGGTATTGCTCTCTCGGTAAACAAAGGCCGTTCCGTTGACCCTGGAAATGGAGGCAATCTCACGCAGCGGAATACGCGTTCCGTTTTCCGTGGTGCCCTTGGTACACGGAACCAGCAACCGACCAATGTCTTCGATGCTGGTGCGGTATTCTTCCGAGTAGCGAACCCGAATATCGAATCGGCGCTCGTTCTCGTACTTGGTAGAAACCGCCTTGCCCCCGATCGCCATTTCAATGACGTCGTTGGCATCGGAAACATTCACACCGTATCGGCCCAATTTCTGGAAATCCAATTCAATGCGCAATTCGGGTTGGCCAATGCTCTTGAACACCCCCAAATCTTGGACTCCTTCCACTCCGGCCATGATGCCTTTGATTTGTTCGGCTTTGGTCTCCAAAACCGACAGGTCCTCGCCGAAAACCTTGATGGCCATCTCGCCTTTTACCCCGGAAACGGCCTCTTGCACGTTGTCGGAAATCGGTTGCGAAAAGCCAAAGGTCACACCCGAATACCGGGACTGGAGGGCAGTCGTCATGCTGTCAATGAGCTGGTTCTTGGTAAGGCCGTCTCGCCATTCCCCTTTGGGCTGCAGGTCAACAAAAAACTCCACGTTGAAAAATCCAGTAGGGTCGGTGCCGTCGTTGGGGCGTCCGTTCTGACTGATGACGCCTTTCACTTCCGGGTACTTCATAAAGACCTGCCGCATGGACTCGGAATAGGCATTCGACTGGTGAAAACTGATGCTTTGCGGCATGCTTGCCCGCACGTAGATGGACCCTTCGTTCAATTGGGGCAGGAATTCCGTTCCCAATTGGGTGGCAAGACCCAAGGAAACCAGCAACAAGCCCAACGAAATCAAGAGCGTCTTTTTGGATTGCGCCAAGGCGCGCTCCAACCACGGGCGGTAGGCGTTTTCCACTGCGCGCACCAAGGGGTTTTGTTTCTCCACCACATCGCGCTTCAACAGCATCTTGGTCAGAAGTGGGACCAACGTAAGCGTGAAAAGCAAGGCACCCAACAGGGCAAATCCCATGGTCCATGCCAACGGCGAGAACATTTTTCCCTCTACCTTTTGGAACGTGAAAATCGGCAGCAACGCTGTGATAATGATCAACTTGGAGAAGAAAATAGGCTTGCCCAAGTTCACACTGACCTTTTTGATTAGGCCGGTCTTGCTCATGGCATTGAACTTCTTCAGGCCCAGGGTTTCCCCTTTGTGCGCTAGGTACACAAAGAGCCCTTCCACCATAACCACCGCGCCGTCGATGATGATGCCGAAGTCAATGGCGCCAATCGAGAGCAAGTTGGCACTCATTCCTTTCAGCTGCATGCAAATAAACGCAAACAGAAGGGCCAGCGGAATAATCAAGGAGACGATCAACGTCGTGCGCCAGTTGAGGAGGAAAATGGTGAGAATGAAGGTGACCAAGAGCATGCCCACCACCAGGTTTTCCATCACCGTGTGCGTGGTCAAATTGACCAACGTCGTCCGGTCGTAAAACGCATCGATGCTTACGCCGTTGGGCAGAACCCGCTCGTTCAAATCGGAAATGGTCGTGTTTAAGTCTTTGAGCACCTTGCTGGGGTTCTCGTGTTTGCGGAGCAGGACAATGCCCTCAACCACGTCGGGGAGCGAATCCCGCCCCACCTTTCCCAAACGGGGACGCGCGCTTTCCTGCACCGTGGCCACCTGGCGAATAAAGATGGGGGTGCCGTTTTTGATCGCGACAATGGTGTTTTCGAGGTCAGCAATGCTCTTCACAGCACCAATCCCGCGAACGATGTAGGCCTGTTCGCCCTGCGGAATGATATCGCCCCCGACGTTGCCGTTGTTGGCTTTCAACGCTGTGGAAACATCGCCCACCACCAGGTCAAATTCATTGAGCTGGTCGGGGTCCAGGGTCACCTCGTACGTTTTGACTTCACCACCGAAGCTGATCACGTCGGCCACGCCGGGTACGGCCTTGATGCGCTTATCGATGACCCAGTCCTGAATTTCTTTCAGTTCGAACACTTTTG
>JBIIBX010000110.1:0-5156 GCA_044239185.1 Schleiferiaceae bacterium
TACATGCCCTATTCCGCCTACTTCTACTACACTCAAGGCCTCCAGTATCAATGGCATTTCCGCAGTTAAGCTGCAGGCTTTCACCACTGACTTAAAGACCCGCCTACGGACCCTTTAAACCCAATAAATCCGGATAACGCTTGGATCCTCCGTATTACCGCGGCTGCTGGCACGGAGTTAGCCGATCCTTATTCGTATGGTACCTTCAGTTTTCTACACGTAGAAAAGTTTATTCCCATATAAAAGAAGTTTACAATCCAGAGGACCGTCATCCTTCACGCGGCATGGCTGGGTCAGAGTTGCCTCCATTGCCCAATATTCCTCACTGCTGCCTCCCGTAGGAGTCTGGTCCGTGTCTCAGTACCAGTGTGGGGGGTCACCCTCTCAGGCCCCCTACCTATCATCGCCTTGGTGAGCCGTTACCTCACCAACAAGCTAATAGGACGCATGCCTATCTTATACCGATAAATCTTTCCTCACTGTCCCATGCGAGACTGTGAGCATATGCGGTATTAATCCGAATTTCTCCGGGCTATCCCCCAGTATAAGGTAAGTTGCATACGCGTTACGCACCCGTGCGCCGGTCTCAATCTTCCGAAGAAAATCTACCCCTCGACTTGCATGTGTTAGGCCTGCCGCTAGCGTTCATCCTGAGCCAGGATCAAACTCTCCATTGTAAGATTGTTTGACTGGCTATTCATTCTAAAAAATGGAGCGATCTTACGATCAAACCAAAGAAATTTTCAGGTCGTTTTTCTCGATTTTAATTTTTTGCGCAGTATATAAAGAACGTTTGGATCTGATCCAATCCCTCACCGGTACTCGTTTGCCCAATGGGCGCGCTTGTTCCGTTTCGGGAGTGCAAAGGTAGCTAAGATTTTCAAACCTGCAAGGGTCTGTGAAAATAAATTTTCTCCTAACTCACACTCTGTACACAAAGAACGTCTGAGTTGCCTCAGCTGTTTTGGGACTGCAAAGGTAAGACTGTTTCTTGAACTAGCAAGGGTTTGTCGAACTTTTTCTTTTCAATCCACAACCCCGAAAAGAACGTGCAAGACTAGCTTGCGATCGGGGGTGCAAATATAGGAATTAGATCGACTATACCAACACTTTACTCAAAAATAATCTTACAGCTTTTCAGAGAACCTTCCTCGCCTAAACCGTTGGTTCGTTTGAGGGCTGCAAAGATACGATGAACGTTCATCCGTGCAATAGGCTCGTGAAAAATTATTCCAGTACCAAAGAACATCGAAAGGGTTGCCCCTCTATAAATAGAAAAAGCCCCAAAAGGGGCTTTTCAAAGGAGTGGAAAATTGAAGCTATTACAAAGCCGCAACGTACTTCATCAAAGAAGACTTCAAGTTGCTGGCTTTGTTCTTGTGAATGATGTTGCGCTTGGCCAATTTGTCCAACATAGATACAACCATTGGCAACTGCTCCTTGGCAGAAGCCACGTCGCTGCTTTCGCGAAGGCGGCGAACCGCATTTCGTGTGGTCTTGTGGTAGTACTTATTGTGTACACGACGCTTCTCGCTCTGGCGGATGCGCTTCAATGCTGATTTGTGGTTTGCCATCTCGGTATTTTTTTTGTTTCAATCGGCTTGTGACCCGTACGGGATTCGAACCCGTGATCTTCTCCGTGAAAGGGAGATGTCCTGAACCGCTAGACGAACGGGCCGTTGAAAGCGGGTGCAAATGTACAAAAGGAAACTAGAATTCCAAATTCCCTGTGGATTTTTTTCACTCGGATAAAGTAACCTATCCAAATGGAAGATGCACCGGGAAGACTGAGAAAAAGGGGGTGCTTCCCCTATTCCAGCAAACATCTAACAGAGGCTTTGTGAGTCCTCGTCCTTTGCACCAACTCCTTTCCTATTCCACCGACCCCCCAGTGCACCACTCGGCCCAGCTGGGTTTCAACCCTTTCCTCAGTACGGCTTGAAACCGAGCTTTTTGGCTGTGCGGAGCTTGAGTTGTCCGCTCATGTCCAAAAACTGAGCCACGGAAACCTCTTCCAGCCCCTCGAAAGGCGCTGCCATTAAGTCGAAGTTCATGGCGTAGAGGATGGCTTGTTGCACCCATTCTTTGAGCAATGCTTCGTCTACAGCACCCGACGAGATGGGGCGAGTCAGTTTCTCGTGCCCTTCCATCATGGCCCGGCCGTCTTTGTTGACCATTAAACGACCCAAGAGGTATCCTGCGTCGTTGAGGCGGTTCATGCGGAAGGAGTCGGCCAGAAAGTTGTAGACGTGGATCATGCCAAAGTAGGCAAAGAGCGGGTCCGACTTGGCTTCCGGCAGTTTGCGAGCCGGATGATTAGGCGGGAGCGCAAACGCATTGGTGTGTACCTGGAAAACGAGGGCGTCGCCGGAAAACCGAATTTCGGCCTCGAATTCGCCCCGGTCGATGTATTCCACCACCACGTGGCGGTCTACGTCGCAGACTACGGCGTTCAATTCGGCAGCCAAGGCCATAAGCACCGTCTTGAGCCGGGCGAAGGTGGTCAAGACGTTGCGGTGCACCAGTTGTTTGGTGCTGGACTTGGTCGAGAGCATTTCAATGATTTGCTCGGAGGGGGTCTGCTTCATGTTCGGTCTATGTTAGGGCTCCAAAAAAGGAGAAAAGCGCATTGATCTAAAGGAAAACAGGCAGTCGTTGGCTCAATACGCACGTGCAAAGGCCACCCGTCGGTTGGAGGGCTTGCCCGTGAGGATGCAGCTACCGGTTTCCTCTGGAGCGTCAATGGGGATGCACCGAATGGTCGCCTTGGTGCGGTCCTTGATGGCCTCTTCGGTTTCGGGGGTGCCGTCCCAATGCGCCATCACAAAACCGCCGCGGTCCAGTGCGCCCTCAAAAGCCTCCCAAGTATCGACCGACTGGGTGCCGGAGTCTCGGAATGCTTTGGCTTTGGCAAATAGGTTGGCTTGGATCTCGTCCAAAAGGGCAAGCACATGGGATTCCAGCCCTTCCATAGGAACGGACGACTTGGTCAAGGTATCCCGACGAGCCAATTCCACCACGCCGGCTTCCACGTCGCGCGGACCAATGGCAATCCGAACAGGAACTCCTTTCAATTCGTATTCGTTGAACTTCCAGCCCGGCTTGTGGGTATCTCGACCGTCGTATTTAACGCGAATCCCTTGGGCACGCAAGCGGGTTTGCAGGGCCTTGGCAACTGCTTCGACGTGGGCCAATTCCTCTTCCCCGCGGTAAATGGGGACAATTACGACCTGGTCGGGCGCCAATTTCGGAGGCAAAACCAGACCGTTGTCGTCGGAATGGGTCATGATCAGGGCCCCCATCAACCGGGTGGAAACCCCCCACGACGTAGCCCAAACGTGTTCCACTTTGCCTTCTTTGTTTTGAAACTTGACGTCAAAGGCCTTGGCGAAGTTTTGGCCCAAGAAGTGGGACGTGCCGGCTTGCAAGGCTTTTCCGTCTTGCATCATGGCTTCGATGCAGTAGGTATCCAACGCCCCGGCAAACCGTTCGTTGGGCGACTTGACTCCCCGAAGAACCGGGATGGCCATTACGCCTTCCACAAAATCTCCGTACACATGGAGCATTTGCTCCGCTTCGGCAACCGCCTCCTCAGAAGTTGCGTGGGCCGTGTGGCCTTCTTGCCACAAAAACTCCGTGGTACGCAAGAACAAACGGGTACGCATTTCCCAGCGAACCACATTGGCCCATTGGTTGATGAGCAACGGCAAGTCCCGGTAAGATTGAATCCAATCCCGGTAGGTGTCCCAGATAATGGTCTCCGAAGTGGGCCGAACAATCAACTCTTCTTCCAATTTGGCGGTCTCGTCCACCACGATCCCCTTTCCATTGGGGTCGTTTTTGAGACGGTAATGGGTCACCACCGCACATTCTTTGGCAAATCCCTCTACGTGGGAAGCCTCCTTGCTGAAGTAACTTTTGGGAATAAACAGCGGGAAATAGGCATTGACGTGCCCGGTCTCTTTGAATCGGGCATCCAAATCTGCTTGGATGCGTTCCCAAATGGCATATCCGTAAGGTTTGATGACCATGCATCCCCGGACCGCGGAGTTGTCGGCCAGGTCGGCCTGCATCACCAATTCGTTGTACCACCTGCTGTAGTCGGTGGCGCGCGCTGTCAAGTTTTTGGCCATTGGTACGGCTTTTGTTATATTTCAAACAAAGGTAATCCCCTCTGCGTATGCGACACGTTACACTTCTCCCTTTTGCTGCAATTTTCCTGACAGGTTGCAGCCTGGGCAACCCCGCCGAACGGGTTCGTTACGACGACGGCGTTTATTCCCATCGTGCCTACCCCGCCCCGGTGGTTGTTTCCGTCGAAAACGACGAATCGGAGTACGAAGACAACGGGTACTACCCCGAAAACGACGTACGTACGGTGACCCCCACAAGCGGAACCCGATACGCCTCTCGCTCGCGCGCACGCACGCGTTCCTATATAGGGGGGGGATTTACGCCGTATTCGACCATGGGTTACGGTTCCTACGGATACGGTCCTACGATTTATAACACCTATATCTATGGCGCCCAGGGAGGGTGGAACACCTACCCCAGTTGGAATTACCGACGTACCAACCGATACGGGTACTATTCTTGTAGTCCTTATTCGGCATGGGACGGCCCCGGCTCGCCCTGGTGGGGCTGGAATCAACCGTGGGGGAATTTTGGTAGTTCTCCGTACGCCTGGGGTTCTCCTTACAGCGGTTGGGGATCGCCCTATTCCGGATGGGGATCGCCGTACGGCGGTTGGGGTTCTCCTTACGGCGGATGGGGATCGCCTTATGGGTTTTCGGACCCGTGGGGGTGGAATGCACCCTATGGCTGGGGCAGTCCCTACGGTTGGAACAGTCCTTACGGATGGAACGGGTACTCCGGCTATCCGTATGGAAACAACGGATTCAACGGCGGCATGATCGGCAACGGAAATGGCTCCAACGGGGGCGGAAACTCCGGTGGAGGTTCTGGCAATGGCGGAGGGGCTCCTGTGGAACCCGAACGGGCTCCTGCTCGTTTGGTGCTCGGAGGAGAAGCTCCAGTGCGCACTCCTCTGACTCCGGTTGGTCGGCCCGGGCGAACCCAGGATGTGGGCGAAACCACTTCGGATCAGCGTTCCCCGGCATCGGGCACATCGGCAGAACCGCTTGCCAACGTCGGTA
>JBIIBX010000111.1:0-5154 GCA_044239185.1 Schleiferiaceae bacterium
GAAGGGGGGCGTGGTGGTTCAAGGCGTTTTTGGTGCCGTAATCCGGCATGTGCTCCCAGTAAATGCCCCGGACGAATTCGCGCCAACCCAGAATTTGGCGGATAAACCCTTCCGCTTGGGCCAGCGAGATTCGGTCGGACTCCGCCCGGTGGGCCTCTTCGACGCGGCGAATGACCTCCATGGGGTGCAACAGCTTGGAATTGAGGGCAAAACTCAGTCTGCTGTGGTAAAAATAGGGGTGGTCGGGGCCCAGGTGGTCTTGGTAGGTGCCAAAAAGCGGAAGGAGGTGCTCCACAAAATGGTCCAAGGTTTTTACCGCGTCGGAGTGGGTTACCGGCCAGGGAAAGCGTTCAGCATCGACGGTGCCCAGGGTTTGGATGCTGTGTCTTTGGATGCGTTCCACTACCTCGGTTTGGTTGGAAGGGGTGGAACACGGGTCTGGAAGGGGGTGGTTTTTGGGCATTCGGCCGCGGTTGTGGGCGTCGAAGTTCCATTGCCCTCCCAAAGGATTTCCGGCGATATCCATAAGGACACCGTGTTTTTTTCGCGCCATGCGGTAGAACGACTCCAGCAACCGCTGGGGCTTTTGGCCAAAATGGTCCGCTACACCGGAACGTTCAAACAAGAAGTGGTGCGTCGAATCCGCCGGTGGGCCAAAGCAGGACCGAAGGTGTTGGTCCAAGGCGTAGTCGTCGGGTTCCAGGTATTCGACGTGCTGAGCGCCCCATGCAACGGCTGCTTTTTGGAGCATGTCGCCAAAAGAAAGAGCGCTGTCTGGGTGGTCCAAGGTGCGGTAGTCCACGCGGTGCCCCCGGTTTTGCAGTTCCCGGGCAAAATGTTCCATCGCGGCAAAAAAAGCCGCTATTTTTTGGATGTGGTGCCGGACGTTGTCGGTTTCGTGCCGCATTTCGGCCAGGACGTACACCACGTCGACTTGCGGATCGGAAGTGAACCAGGGGTGCTGCGGATTCAACTGATCGCCCAAGACCAACCGCAGTGTTTGCGCGGGGGCCATATTTTCCTGTTGATTCCCAACGGGTTTCTGAAAAGTCATGGAGCGGTTGATTTCTTGTTCATCCGGCAGCGGTCCGAGCAGTACACCACGGTTTCCCAGTTTTTTTCCCATTTTTTGCGCCAAGCAAATGGCCTCAGGCACACGGGGCACATTTTCGTGGGCAAATGCGCCTTTTGGACCCCTTTCACGGCCGATCCGGTTGCGGGGTCAAGGAAGTAGGTGCCGTACCGGGTTTGGCGTAGGCCAGGCGTTCCACGCTTTCCGTTCGGTAGTAAGCATCCAACCCGTTGACCGTAAGCACGTGCAGAGCAGCTAAATCGACGTACCCATCGGTTCCAATTCCGGCGGCGTCCACAAAGAATTCAACCACCTCCAGAACCACCAAATGGGTTCCGTTGGCCAAGGGTACTTCCGAATGGAGCCGGGCGGCCCACTGGACAGGGCTTCCCGCGGCAAAAGGGGCCGTCCATTCGGGCCGAAGTTGAACGGGCCACCCCACGGCGTCGAATTCGCTCGTCTCCTCGGGATACCGGGCGGAGGTTTGGTGGGCTTTCCGGTGCCAACCGTCTGCTACCGCATTTACGGTGCACCGACCGTTTGCGCGCAGGTTCTTTAAGGTATGGCGTTCGGCCGAGTCGGGCCGAAAAAGCACCCCGAGCAGAGGAGGATTGGCCCCGATGTGAATCAGTTGAGAAAAAACAGCTAAATTGTTTATCCCATTTGTATTGGATGTTCCTATCACAACCAAAGGTTTAAAGCCAGAAGCGCTGTTGACCAGGGCCGCTCGCCACCGTTCGGGAAGCGCGGACCACTCCTCCGATTGGGGCGAAAATTGTCGGTAAGTGGGCATTTCGTTGGGCTCAGCCATTGGTGCGTACACTGCCCATTCCGCCGTCGATGCCCCAAATTTGGCCGGTCACCCAGCGGGCTTCATCGCTTACCAAAAAGAGGGCAGCGGAGGCCAAGTCCGAAGGGGTTCCAATGGAGCGGAGGGGGTGGCGGTCCGCACTGGCTTGGCGGCGTTCGTCGGTTCCCAAAAGACGGGAAGCGAGGGGGGTGTCTGTAAGAGATGGAGCCAAGGCATTCACCCGAACGGTGGGCGCCCATTCGGCAGCCAACGAACGGGTCAAGCCCTCCAGGGCACCTTTGGCCATGGCCACGGAGGCGTGGAAGGGCATGCCGGTTTGGACGGCAACCGTAGAAAACAAAACGGCTCCAGATCCAGGGGTGGCTTTGAGGGATTTTTCGGCGTGCTGCAGTATCCGCACGGCCCCCAAGGCATTCAGGGTAAAGTCGCTTTGAAAGTCGCTTATTTTCAAGCCTCTAAAGGGCTTTAATACAATGGACCCCGGGGCGTACACTACGCCGTCCAGGTGCTCGGGCAAATCCGGAAGGATTCCGTCCATCTCCACCACGTCAACTTCGCTTTCTGCCAACAGGGGATGGGACAAACCGGATGCTCTGCGGGACCACCCCAGTACCCGGTAGCCTTTTTCCAAGGCCATTTCCGTGGCAGCCCGGCCGATGCCGCTCGAGTGCCCAACAATCAAAATGGTTTTTGTCATGAGGGAGTAACACCGCAGGTGGTATTTTTGTTGACGAATCAGAACCCCTGCCTTGTGACCAAGCCGCTCCCCCTAACTGCCGATCTGAACTGGTCCGATTGGAAAATGCTCGCCGAAGGACCGCATGCGGTGGATTTGCCGGAGGCGTCTTGGAAAAACGTCGAGCAAAGCCATTCGTACGTGGTTAAATTGGCCCAGTCGGCCCAAAAGGCCCATTACGGAATTAACACCGGTTTTGGAGCGCTGTACAACGTTTCCATTGGCCACGAAGACTTGGCCCAGCTGCAGTTGAACCTTATTCGGAGCCATGCGTGCGGTACCGGAAATGCCCTGGAGGCCCCTTTGGTTCGCCTGATGCTGTTGACCAAAGCCCTTTCGCTGAGCTACGGTTTCTCGGGCACCGCCCGGGCCACCGTTCGGCGGTTGTTGGATTTCTACGAGGCCGACTGCCTCCCGGTGGTGTACGAACGCGGTTCGCTGGGAGCATCCGGCGATTTGGCGCCCCTGTCTCACCTGTGTTTGCCGTTGGTAGGCGAGGGGGAAGTGGTGCTGAAAGGAAAGCCCATGCCGGCCGCAGAGGCCTTGCAACGCTTGGGATGGGAGCCCTTGAAATTGGGCCCCAAAGAAGGATTGGCTTTGATCAACGGGACCCAGTTCATGGTGGCCCATGCCGTATGGCTGGTGGCCCAAGGTTTCACCTTGGGGTACTGGGCCGACGTATGCGCCTCCCTTTCCCTGGATGCTTTTGACGGTCGCCTGGAGCCCTTCGATGCCCGGGTGCACCGAGCCCGCCCGCAACCGGGACAAACCGTGGTGGCCTCCCGGGTCCGCGAATGGTTGGACGGCAGCCCCGGACCGCACCGGTCCAAAACCCACGTGCAAGATCCGTACTCCTTCCGGTGCGTACCCCAGGTGCACGGTGCCTCGTGGGATGCGCTGGGGCATTTGGCCCGCACCGTTCGTTACGAACTCCAGGGCGCCACAGACAATCCCATGGTGTTTTTTGAGGACGACGAAGTGATTTCTGCCGGCAATTTCCACGGGCAGCCCCTGGCTCTTGCGCTGGACTTTGCCGCAATTGCCTTGGCCGAGTACGGCAGCATATCCGAACGCCGGTTGTACCAGCTGGTGAACGGCAAACGCGGATTGCCTGCTTTTTTAACGCCCAATCCCGGTCTGCACTCCGGTTTGATGATTGTGCAGTACGCAGCCGCCTCCGTGGTGAGCCACAACAAACAACTCTGTACACCGGCATCCGTCGATTCCATCGAGTCCAGTGCCAGCCAAGAAGACCATGTGAGCATGGGAGCCAACGCAGCGGTGCAAGCCGTTCAGGTTCTCAACAACGTGTGGGATGTGCTGGGAATGGAGTGGTTGGCCGCTTGCCAAGCTTTGGAGCTCCGCGGCACCGGCACGAGTTCGTTGCTTCAGGCCTTGGTGGATGCGTTCCGGGAGACGGTTCCTTTCCTCAACGAGGACCGCATGCAGGCACCGGACATGGCCGAAGCACGCCGTTTTTTACAGCGGATTCCCGTGGACGACGAGCGCTGTTTCCCAGCGCTGTAAGACCAAGGCAGCGGCCGTAACAACCGCGGTTTCGGTGCGGAGTCGGGCATTGCCCAAGGTCAAGGCTTCCCAGCCTTGGGCAGCGGCCGCAGCGGCTTCCTCTGGGGTAAAATCCCCCTCGGGACCAACGGCCAAAACCACCGGTTTTCCGGGGGTCATGGGCCATGTCAGCAATGGCGTTTTGGGGCTTTCCATGCAGTGCAGCAGTCCTTTTTGGCATAAGTCCCACTGGGAATTCCCCCACAGCGACGCCAACGGAACGGCTTCGTGGATTTTTGGAACGAGGCCTTTGAGGCTTTGTTTGGCTGCAGAATCAACGATTTTTTGCAGCCGATCGACCGACGCATGGCGCCGCTCGGATCGATTGGCCAAGGCCAGGTGAAACGACGAAACACCCAGTTCTACGCCTTTTTCAACGGCCCATTCGGTTCGGTCCAACGATTTGGTGGGGCAGAGAACCATGTGCAAGGTTCCGGAAACCGCTCCAAACTGGGGGATTACCTCCAAAACAGTGCCCCAGGCTGCTTTAGGAGCGACGTGCTGCAGTTCTACGCGCGCGACGTCGCCTTGGCCATTTCCCACATGGATAACGTCTCCGGGGACTTTCCGGAGTACCCGCGCGGCGTGGTTGGCCTCGTCGGGCGACAAGGCGGCCTTGCCGTCGGCGGTCCAACTTCCCCAAAACAACTGCATCAGACTCCGATTTGGTCTTTCCTGCGGCGCTTTTGAGGTCCCGCATGCTTCTCTACATAGGCAATGATGGCGCCGGCTACGTCCAGACCGGTGGTGCTTTCCACTCCTTCAAGGCCGGGCGAACTGTTTACTTCGAGTACCAACGGCCCGCGTTTGCTGCGAAGCATGTCTACCCCGGCAATTTGCAGTCCCAAGGCCTTGGTGGCGGCCACCGCCATTTCTTTCTCCGCACGCGTCAATTTGACGGGGATTCCTTTGCCGCCGCGGTGCAGGTTGGAGCGAAATTCGCCTTCTTGTCCTTGGCGCATGTAGGCA
>JBIIBX010000112.1:0-5129 GCA_044239185.1 Schleiferiaceae bacterium
GTAGGACGCACCCAGCCGGTTGGCAAAGCTGAGCAACTTCTCTGCGGGCATATTGCCTACCAGGTGGTCTTGCGCAAAAGGGCATCCCCCAATGCCCCGAAGGGCCGTGTCAAAGCGTCGAATTCCGGCCTCCCACGCTGCCTCAAGGTGGGCAAACGCCTGTTCCTCGCGCACATGGAGGTGCATCCCCACCGGGGAACCGTTTAACCGCTCCAAGGCTTGAACCGCCCGCGAAAAAATCGACTCCGGCGTTCCCGAGCCAATGGTGTCGGAAATGCTCACGGCGTCGGCCTGAAGCAAAGCCACCTGGTCCAGGGCCCAGGCATAGTCTGCGTCCGTGTATTTTTCTCCGTAGGGATTTCCAAAGGCCATGGACAGGTAAATCACGGCTTTTTTGCCTTGGCTGTGGGCATGCTGGACGATCCACGACGCATCCAACAAGGCCTGTTCCCGGGTGCGTTGGGTGTTGCGCTGCTGAAATCCTTCGGACAGGGAAAAAGGATACCCGATGGCGTCTACCTCGGAGTGGGCCACGGCGTTTTCTGCTCCTTGGCGATTTCCCACAATGACAAGGCGTTCGGGGGAATTCTGCGGCCAGTTTACCCGTCGAAGCAATTCCGCGGTGTCGGCCATTTGGGGAACGGCACGTGGGGAAACAAAACTGCCTACGTCCAGAACGTCAAACCCTACGTGGGCCAGTTCTTGAACATAATGCACTTTCTCGTCCAAGGAAAACAACCGGTGCCAGCCTTGCATGGCGTCCCGGGGGCATTCCACCCAGGTTATGCGTTCCATCCCCGGAGGCAATCGTGAACCAGTGCTGGTCCGTTGTAAACAAGTCCGGTATATACTTGAACGAGGTTGGCACCAGCTTGGCGCTTCTCAGCCGCGTCCGCCGCTGTAAACACCCCGCCCACCGCAATCAGCGGAAAATCGGGCCCCACGGCTGCGCGCAGCACCCGAATGGCCTGGGTAGCGCGCTCCTTGACGGGCAAACCACTGACCCCACCCGCTCCAAGTGCCTCGACTTCCTCCGCCGGCATGCGCAGGTTTTGGCGGGAAAGGGTGGTGTTGGTGGCCACAATGCCATCGGCCCCGGAAGCCACAATGGCTTGCGCCGTTGTTGCCAATTCTTCGTCGGTCATGTCCGGAGCAATCTTGACCCAAACGGGACGACGGGGTTCCAGGCGGTCCCGTTCTACAATGACCTCATGCAAAAGCGCTTGCAGGGGCTCTAAGGCCTGGAGCGCGCGCAATCCGGGCGTGTTGGGGGAGCTGATGTTTACCGTGAAGTAGTCGACTACCGGGTGCAAAACCCGCATGCACGAAACGTAATCTTGCGCAGCGTCTTCGTTGGAGGTGTCTTTGTTCTTGCCAATATTACCGCCTACAATCACTCCGGGAGTACGATGGGCCAGACGTCGAGCGGCGGCTTCCACTCCGTGGTTGTTGAAGCCCATCCGGTTGATCAGGCCTTGGTCTTGGCGCAAACGAAACAAACGCGGGCGGGGATTTCCGGGCTGGGGCCGGGGGGTGAGCGTGCCTACCTCCACAAAACCAAAGCCCATGGCCGCCCACGCAGGAACGGCTTCGGCATCTTTGTCCAAGCCGGCTGCCAGGCCAACGGCATTGGGAAAACGCAAGCCGGAGACTTCTACCGGCTCTCCAACGGGACTACGGCCTCCCGCAATCCAGCGAACCAACCCCAAGCCTCCGGGTACTCTGCAAAGGAGGGAAACCCCTCCCAAAGTGAGCCGGTGGGCGGTTTCCGGTGACAGCGTAAATAAAAGCGGCCGAATCCAAGTGGTATAAGCGTTCATGTTCCAAAAATACGGGCGAAATTTGCGCCATGGCCAAACCCGCACAAAAAACCATTCGAATCGAAAACCGACGGGCCCGATTTGAATACGAACTTTTGGACACCTTCACGGCGGGCATGGTGCTGATGGGGTCGGAAATCAAGTCCATACGCGAAGGAGCCGCTGGTTTGGTGGATGCCTATTGCCTGGTGGTAGAAGGCGAATTGTGGGTCAAGCACTTGCACATAGCCCCGTGGCGCTTGGGGACCCACGCCAACCACCTGGAAACGCGGGACCGCAAATTGCTCCTGAAAAAAAACGAACTGAAAAAAATCGACCGCGCCCTGAAGGACAAGGGGATCACCCTGGTGCCTACCCTGCTGTTTTTGAACGATTCGGGATTGGCCAAGTTGGACATTGCCCTGGCCAAAGGCAAGAAATTGCACGACAAACGCGCTTCGTTAAAAGAAAAAGACGCCGACCGGGAGTCCCAGCGGGCGCAAGACCGGGACTAAACCGCCCGTTTATTGGTTCTCCACGTTGCCCAACATGGGCACAAAACGGAACGTACCGAGGTCCTCACGGTCAAAATCCTTGTCGCTTTGCCGGGTAATGCGCCACATGCGTTGGTCCTCTCCTTCGGGGCCAACAGGAAGGATGAGCTTCCCTCCTACTGCCAATTGGGCCAGCAAGGCCGGCGGGATTTCCGGAGCGGCTGCCGTAACCAAGATACCGTCAAACGGGGCAAAAGCCGGCATCCCTTTGTAACCGTCTCCAAACCGCTGGACCCCTTGGGCATGCAATTCCCCCAACAGACGTTTGGAAAATTCAAACAGTTCTTTTTGGCGTTCGATGGTGTGCACCTTGAAGCCCATGGCCGCTAAGACAGCCGCTTGGTACCCCGATCCGGTTCCAATTTCCAACACCTTGGCCCCTACCGGCAAGGCCAGGGCCTGGGTTTGAACCGCTACGGTATACGGCTGGCTGATGGTCTGGGAAGCACGAATGGGAAAGGCGGCATCGCGGTAGGCAAACTCCTCAAAACTGGATTCCAGGAATATATGCCGAGGCACCTGCATCATGGCCTCCAGCACCCGTTCGTCGGAAATTCCTTTTTCCCTCAAAATCTGAATCAGCTGCCTGCGCTGCCCAACGTGCCGCGGCAAATCCAAGGAATGGTGCATCTGTTTCACGCTCCAAATTTAGGCCTTGCAGTGCCTTACCTTTGTATTCTATGCGGAACTTCTTTCCTTCCTTGAAAGCCTGTGGCCAATTGGCGGTTTTTCTGTTGGTGGGGGCGTGTGCCCCGGAGGTGGCCGTGGAGCCGGCCTATGTGCGCATTCCAGGAATGGTATTGGACCCTGTGGAATCCTCCCTAAACGGCTCCCGCAGCTCCAAAATAACGACGGTCTGGGTGCAGCTGCCGGACGGGTCCTTCGCCGGAACCTTCTCCCTTCCGTGTTCCTTTCCCGTTCTTTTGGACGAAGGCTTTCATACGATTAAGCTCTATCCCGGCGTTAATACCAATGGAATGGCTTCTTTTCGGTCCCAATACGAGTTTTATACGCCGGTTTCCGTGGGAGCGGAGTTCACCCCTGGGCGCGAAACAGTCCTGAAGAGTCCCGGAGATACCGCCGTCTGGACCCGCTACCAAGACGGGGTTGTGGTAGATGTCTTGGAAGATTTTGAAGGGGCTGGATTTGGATTCGAACCCGTGTCTACCTCAGACACGTTCTGGGTACGCACCTTCCAACCCGGACTGGTATTCCCTGCACCCACCAACGAAAACAACTCCACCAGTGGTTTGGTCCGACTGGGACCGGACGGGGCCTGGTTTGAAGCGTGGTCCGCTGACCGTTTTGAACTTCCCAAAGGAGGCGACAACGTCTACCTCGAGTTAAATTACAAAACCACGGTTCCCTTTGTGGTGGGGGTATACGCCTACCGAAACAGCGGAATTGAACAAAAACCAACGGCCACCGTGCTGCCGAAAGATTCGTGGAACAAAATCTACATCAACCTCATGACCGAGGTCAGCGGAACCCCCGACGCGGAGTCCTTCAAGATCTTTATTGGGAGCAAGAAAATTGACGCCAACGGCAAAACCGATACGATTTTACTGGACAACATCAAGCTGGTCTACCGTCCATGAGCCCGCGATCCGACGGATTGAAACGCCGCGCAAATGCTTTGCGCCTGGCCTACCGCTGGACAGACGCTCTAGTGGCCGGACTGGCCTATACCGCGCTGTATGGCTACCGCAAGGCCGTTTTGGAGCCCATTCGGTTTGGGATTCCTTCCCTCCAATGGGAAAACACCTACTTTGAAGGACTCATCGCCACGGTGATCTACTGGGCCTTGATTTACCGCATTTCCGGAATTCACCGCGAAGTGCTCCGAAAATCCCGGTTGTCCGACGTCGTTCTAACGCTGCAGACCGTATTGCTGGCCTCCATCCCGCTCTTCGCCGCGGTCATATTGGACGACGACGTGCGCAATTACCAGCACTACTACTGGAGTTTTGCGGTCTACTTGGGAGTTTTGCTCCCCGGCACCTTGGTGGGCCGCTACCTGTGGGCCACCTGGACGTACCGCCAAATCCGGGCCGGAAAACTTCAATTCCCGACCCTGCTGATCGGTTCCCCAGAGCGCTTGTTGCCGGTAGTCCAGCGGTACCACGCTGCCCAACGCCCCACGGGAAATGTCTTTGCGGGTTGGCTCTCCACCCCTTCCTCGGAATCCAAAACACTGGACTCCCTTCCTCACTTGGGTTCTTGGACCGATGCCTCAAAATGCATCGAACGCTACGGGATTGAAGAGGTCATGGTGGCACTGGTCCCCGAAGAACACGGACTTTTGGAGTCCATCTTGCTTCACCTTGAAGCGCACCAGGTGCGCATCCAATGGGTTCCGGACACCCTCAGCATCCTCACCGGGCAGGTCAAACTGGACGCCCACGGCGTTCCTTTGGTGGACATCAAACGGCACCCCCTTCCGGCTTGGCAAGAATCCGTAAAACGCGGAGCCGACGTTTTCTTTTCGTCGGTTGCGCTGGTGGTTCTTTCTCCCCTTTTGGTGCTCACGGCGTTTTTAGTCAGTCGGTCTTCTCCGGGCCCCCTCTTGTACCGACAGGAACGCGTCGGACTGGGAGGCAAAACGTTTAAGATTATCAAGTTTCGATCCATGTATGTGGGTGCGGAGGCGCAGGGCCCCCAGTTGAGTTCGGACGACGATCCGCGCATTACCCCGTGGGGCAGAATCATGCGCAAGTACCGGTTGGACGAGCTGCCGCAGTTTTGGAATGTATGGGTGGGAGAAATGAGTTTGGTC
>JBIIBX010000113.1:0-5121 GCA_044239185.1 Schleiferiaceae bacterium
ACCCCGGTGGCAGCGAGCCTTTGCCCGAAGGGTTGTTCTACTTGATGTTGATGGACGAAATGCCAACCGACGACGACGTACGTCGTCTGAGCAACAGCTGGGCGCGCAGAGCCATTGTGCCGTTGCACGTGTTCAAAGCCATTGATGCCTTGCCCACCTCCGCTCATCCGATGACCCAGTTTGTCATTGCGATCATGGCCATGCGCACGGAAAGTGAATTTGGCAAAGCGTATGCGGCGGGCATCCCTAAGAGCGAATACTGGTCCTACACCTACGAGGACACCATGAACCTCATTGCGCGTCTTCCTCGGGTGGCGGCGTACATCTACCGCCGTACGTATTGCGACGGGGTGCACATTGAACCGGACCCCAAATTGGATTGGGCCGGCAATTTTGCCCACATGCTGGGCTTTGATTCGGAAGAGTTCCGCGAGTTGATGCGCCTCTACATGACCATCCACGCCGACCACGAAGGCGGAAACGTTTCCGCACACGCCGTGAAATTGGTGGGAAGCGCCTTGTCCGACGCCTACCAAAGCTTTGCGGCGGGCATGAACGGTCTAGCGGGTCCCTTGCACGGATTGGCCAACCAAGAGGTGATGGTTTGGACGTTGAACATGCTGGAAGAGTTGGGTACCCAAACTCCTACCAAGGAGCAAATTTCCGACTACTGCAAGCGTACCTTGGCAGAAGGCAAGGTGGTTCCCGGCTTTGGCCATGCGGTTCTCCGCAAAACGGACCCCCGGTACACGGCTCAGCGCGAGTTTGCTTTGAAGCACATGCCCAAGGATCCGTTGTTCCAAGTGATTTCCAACATTTACGAAGTGGTGCCCGAGATTTTACTGGCTACCGGAAAGGTGAAAAATCCTTGGCCCAACGTAGATGCGCACAGCGGACAGCTGTTGATGTACTACGGCCTCAAAGAGTACGATTTTTACACGGTGCTGTTTGGGGTGTCCCGGTCTTTGGGAGTGCTCGCCAACCTGATTTGGGACCGCACGTTGAGCTTCCCCATTGAGCGCCCGGGTTCAACAACAACTTCCCTGTTGAAGAAGAAATTTTCGTAACTTTGCACTCCTTTTTGCGGCAGGTAAACCCCTGAGGCACCGCAAAAAAGAGTTAAAAACGCGTTAAACCCTCTTGCAAAAGGCCGCAGCCTCAGGTTTTGCAGGATACAAAGGTGATGATTCATGTCTGAAGAATTGAACCAAAACGAAGAAATGGCTCCCGAGGGAGTAACCACACCCGAAACGACGGAAGAAGTTGTTGCGGCTCCTGTGGTAGAAGAGGCTCCTGCTGTTGAAGCAGCCGAAGAGCCTGCTGCGGTTGTTGCTGAAGAGCCTGTTGCGGTAGTGGCCGAAGAGCCTGTTGCTGTTGCAGAAATGGACGAAGAAGAAGGCGAATTGGACTTGACCGTGGTTGAGGAAGAAGAAGCGTTCGACTGGGACAAGTTTGAGTCAGCCAACCAACACGATGCAGCTTACCTGGAAATGGAAAAGCGCTACGAGGAGACTTTGTCCACCTCGGTAGAGCACCAAGTGGTGAGTGGCGTTGTTGTGAACAAGTCTGAGCGTGACGTGATCATCGACATCGGCTCCAAGTCCGAAGGCGTTGTTTCCTTGAACGAATTCCGCTACAATCCCGACTTGAAAGTAGGTGATTTGGTGGAGGTGTTGGTAGACAAGCAGGAAGACAAGCTGGGTCAGTTGGTTCTTTCGCACCGCAAAGCCCGCTCCATCAAGGCGTGGGACCGTGTCAACGACGCGTTCCTTACCGAAGAAGTGGTACAAGGCTATGTGAAGTGCCGCACCAAAGGCGGTATGATCGTAGACGTATTTGGACTCGAGGCCTTCTTGCCCGGTTCTCAGATTGACGTCAAGCCTATCCGCGACTACGATGTCTTCGTGGACAAGACCATGGAGTTCAAGATTGTTAAAATCAACCACGAATTCAAAAACGTGGTGGTTTCTCACAAGGCCCTTATTGAAGCGGACTTGGAAGAGCAAAAGCGCAAAATCATTGGCCAGCTGGAGAAAGGACAAGTCCTGGAAGGCGTGGTCAAGAACATCACCAGCTACGGGGTGTTCATCGATTTGGGCGGCGTAGACGGATTGGTGCACATCACCGACTTGTCTTGGAGCCGTATTTCTCACCCAAGCGAGGTGGTGGAATTGGATCAGCGCCTGAATGTGGTTATCTTGGATTTCGACGAAGCCAAGACCCGTATCCAGTTGGGCTTGAAGCAGTTGTTCCCCCACCCGTGGGAAGCTTTGACCACCGAAATCAACGAGGGCGACCGCGTGAAGGGCAAAGTAGTGGTATTGGCCGATTACGGCGCATTTGTAGAGATTCAACCGGGCGTAGAAGGCTTGGTACACGTCTCCGAAATGAGCTGGGGCACCCACTTGCGCAGCGCGCAAGACTTTGTGAAGGTGGGCCAAGAAGTAGAAACATTGGTTTTGGGCATTGACCGCGAAGAGCGTAAAATGTCATTGGGTATCAAGCAATTGACCCCAGATCCATGGTCTACAATCACCTCCAAGTACCCCTTGGGTTCTACCCACAAAGGCACGGTTCGGAACTTCACCAACTTCGGCGTATTCTTGGAGTTGGAAGAGGGAATCGACGGTCTGATCCACATTTCCGATCTTTCTTGGACCAAGAAAGTGAAGCACCCAAGCGAGTTCACCTCCGTGGGCGCAATTATGGAAGTGAAGGTTTTGGATATCGACGAGTCCAACCGCCGCTTGAGCCTTGGCCACAAGCAGGTTTCCGAGAATCCTTGGGACAACTACGAAGCCGTATTCGAGGTGGGTACTTCCCACACCGGTAAGGTAACCGAAGCCGTTGACAAAGGATTCAACGTTCTGTTTGAGACGTTTGGTGTTGAGGGCTTCTGCCCAACCCGCCACGCGGCCAAAGAAGACGGTTCGAACTTCAAGGTAGGTGATGTGTTGGAATTCAAAGTATTGGAATTCAACCGCGATTCACGCCGCATCTTGGTAAGCCATGCTCAGACGCACAAGGAAATGCCTGCAGAAGAGAAGTCTTCAGGTTCTTCCAAGGGCGGCAAAAAGGGCGGTTCTGGAAACAGCAGCATCAACGAAGTGAATGCAGCTGTAGAGAAGACCACTTTGGGCGATTTGGATGCCTTGGCACGTTTGAAAGACCAAATGGACAACAACGCGTAGGCGACGTTTTCCCTGGGTTTATGGGGCCGTCTCGGAAGAGACGGCCCTTTTTTTTTGGGGTTCGCCGCGTAAGGGGCAGGAGGACTCCGCACAACCACGTTGTATCTTGTTGCTATGAAATACCAACCAACGGCCGGAGGATTGGCCGATTTTTTAAACGACTGGGCGCCTACCCAATTGGCGGAGTCCTACGACAATGTGGGACTCTTGGTCGGGAATCCAGCGTGGCCAGTAGAGCGGGTGCTGGTAGCCCTGGACACGACCGAGGCCGTGGTGGAGGAAGCGATAGCCCGGGGTGCCCAGGCCATTGTGTCGCACCACCCCGTTTTGTTTTCGGGACTGAAAAAGATTACGGGTAAAACCGAGGTAGAACGTGTGGTGGAACGCGCATTGGTGCACAAGATAGCCTTGCTGTGCGCCCACACCAATTTGGATGCCATTCCAGGAGGCGTGAGCACGACGTTGGCCGACCGACTGGGGTTGCAAGACGTTCGGATCTTGGCCCCTCGGAAGGATTTGTTGCTGCAATTGGTCACGTGGGTGCCGGTAGACCATGCAGAGAACGTGCGCGAGGCTCTTTTTGCTGCCGGGGCTGGCCAAGTAGGAACCTACGACGAATGCGGATTTACGTCTTTGGGAGAAGGGACCTTCCGCCCTTTGCCGGGGTCCAAGCCCTTTTTAGGGGCTGTGGGAGTTCGGGAATCGGTCTCGGAAATGCGTTTAGAAGTGCTTGTACCCAAAACGCGCAAGCAAGCGGTTGTGCAAGCCCTCCAAGAAGCGCATCCGTACGAGGAAGTCGCCCATTATTGGGTGGAAAATGGCCGCGAATGGTCCGATGTTGGATTTGGCGCGGTAGGCGATTGGGCCGTGGGAAAAACCTGGGAACAGGCTTTGGCCCAGATCAAAGAAGCGACGGGGGCTACGGCCGTTAAGCATACGGAGATTCCCGCAGGGCCCATCACCCGGGTAGCCGTGTGCGGAGGGTCCGGGAGTGATTTGCTGGAATTGGCGCAACATTCTGGCGCTCAACTTTTTATAACCGGTGACATCAAGTACCACCGGTTCTTTGATGCCGATTCCCGGTGCGCATTGGTGGACGTAGGGCACGGGGAAAGCGAGCAACATACGGTTGAAATAATCGTTGCCAAGATTCGCGAAAATTTCCGTAATTTTGCGGTCCTTGGCGCGGATACACGCACCAACCCTGTAACGATTTCATAATCATGGCAAAAACCAAAGAAACTACGGCTGAAGAGAAGCTGCGCGCGTTGTACGACTTGCAGATCATCGACCGTCGCATTGACGAAATTCGCAACCTTCGCGGTGAACTTCCCTTGGAAGTGCGTGATTTGGAAGATGAAATTGCCGGACTGCAGACCCGGATGGACAAATTGAACCGCGAGACCAAGGAATTGGAGGCCGAAATCAAAGGCAAAAAAGCGGGCATCAAGGAGGCACAAGAAAAGATTTCCAAATACCAGGAGCAACAGAACAACGTGCGGAACAACCGCGAGTTCGATGCCATTGCAAAGGAGATTGAATTTCAAGAGTTGGAGATTGTTTTGGCCAACAAGAAAATCAAGGAATTCGACGCCAAAATTGCCCACAAAAAGGAATTGACGGCTTCGGTGGAGGAGCGCCTCAATGAGCGCACCAGCCACTTGGAGTTCAAGCAAGGCGAGTTGGACGGTATCTTGGCAGAGACCTCCAAGGAGGAATTGGCTCTGGATGCCAAGAGCAAAGAATTGGCTACCCAGATCGACGAGCGTCTTTTTGCTGCTTACCACCGCATCCGCGGCAAGGTGAACAACGGCTTGGCCGTTGTGAGCATCGAGCGCGGTGCTTCTGCGGGATCCTACTTTATGATCCCTCCTCAGCGCCAAATGGAAATTGCCCAGCGCAAGAAGATTGTAACCGACGAGCATTCCGG
>JBIIBX010000010.1:0-19263 GCA_044239185.1 Schleiferiaceae bacterium
AGGACGCCGTTGCCGCATCCGTGGTCTTGGCCGAAGCCGCTGCATGGAACAAAGCCCAAGGCCGAAGTTTTTATGCCCACCTCCAGCACCTCTATGCCCAACACGGGGTGTACCGCGAAAAATTAGTCTCCATTACCCGGGAAGGCCGATCGGGAGCAGCAGCCATTGCGGCCACCATGCACCAATTCCGGACCCAACCGTGGCGGAGCATCGGCGGCATTTCAGTTGATGCGTTGTCGGACTACCAAGCCCAAACGCGCACTTCTTACTCCCGGGATACGGTTGACCGGTTGGACCTTCCGGTCTCCGATGTGCTGCAATGGCACTTGTCCAACGGCGACGTGATCACCGCTCGCCCGTCCGGTACCGAACCCAAGATCAAATACTACTTTTGCGCAGTGGGCGACGGCGGAGAAGAACGTCTGGCGGCCTACACCGCTCAATTTGAATCGCTATGAAAAACAGAATGGGGGTTCGTGCCCTGGTATGCGGGGCAATTGCCTTGACGTGTTTTG
This sequence comes from Schleiferiaceae bacterium, assembly GCA_044239185.1. Taxonomy (GTDB): domain Bacteria; phylum Bacteroidota; class Bacteroidia; order Flavobacteriales; family Schleiferiaceae; genus CAMDTE01. Next base: position 516 of record JBIIBX010000010.1, read on the forward strand.
CACCGGCTAACGCGCAAGATGCCCTCCGGTACCGGGGAACATTGGCGCTGAACGACAGCATTTCCCTGCCCTTTCACTGGACCTGGAGCCAAGCGGAAGGGGCGTCGGCCGTATTGTTCAATGCCGACGAGCGCATCCAAATGCATGCGGAAGAACCGCACGGAGACTCGTTGGTCTTTTCGTTCCCCGTTTTTAACAATGCCTTCCACCTGGCGCTGGAAGACAACGGATCGACCCTTCGGGGATTTTGGGTGCGGTACGATGCGGGGAACCAGCGGTATCCCTTGGTATTGACCCGCGACGACGGGGAGCGGTTCCCCGGTACGCACACCGAAGGCTATCCGGCCTTGGTTCGGCCCCGCTACAAATTGACCCTGGAAGCCGACCAAACTACGCCCACCCCTGCCGTTTGGGAACTCGACCGAGTCAGCGTTAATGGCTTTTACGGCAGCATACTGACCGAATCCGGCGACTACCGGTTTCTTCAAGGGAACGTCATCGGCAACCGTCTCTGGATGAGTACGTTTGACGGCATTCATGCCTATGTTTTTCGGGCCACAGTGGCCAAAGACGGCACGTTGAAAGGCCACCATTTTAGTGGAAAGAAATACGCCGCCCCCTTTGCAGCAGAACCCAGCGAAGCTTTCCAATTGCGGGATCCGGAGCAAATTGCGCGAATGAAGCCAGGCTCCCGCCTGGATGCCGTCTTGCCGGAATGGCAAACCGGAGCAGCTACCTCCCTAGCAGAATTGACCCGAGGCAAAGTAGCCGTGGTGCAAGTCTTTGGATCTTGGTGCCCCAACTGCATGGACGAAACCCGCATGTTTTCGGAGTTTTACGATAAATTAGCATCCAAGGGCGTGGTTTTTGTGGCCGTCGCTTTTGAGCGGTCAGAAGATTTGACGGAGGCCCGAATTCCGTTGGCCAAATGCGTGCGGGATCTCTCCATTCCCTACCCTGTTTTGTTTGGCGGAAAAATAGGGGCCGTGCCCCAGGTTTTTCCGGGCTTGGAAAATTTTGGAGGCTACCCCACCGCTTTGTTTGTGGATAAAAAAGGCAACGTGCGCACCGTTTCCACCGGTTTTTACGGACCGGGGACCCGAAAATACACGGAACACCGAGACCGCCAATGGGCCCTGCTCGCCAAATTGCTGGCCGAATGAGCGGCTGGAAACCCAAATCTCCCAAAAACCTGTCCCCTGTGGCTGCGGTGTTTCGGGAGCTCAAACAACGCCCTCCGCGGGACCTGGATCCCGTAATTCACCGGTTGCACCAGGAGGCCTTTCGCAAAATCAACTGCATGGACTGCGCCCAGTGCTGCAAAACCACGGGCCCCCTTTGGATAGACAAAGACGTCGAGCGGGTTGCCAAGAAAATGCGCATGAAGGCCTCGTCGTTTATGGAAACGTACTTGCGGGTGGACGACGACGGAGACACCGTCCTCCAACAGCTCCCCTGCCCTTTTCTGGCCGACGACAACGCTTGCACCATCTACGACGACCGCCCCAAGGCCTGCCGCGAATTTCCCCACACCGACCGTCCCAAGCAGGCCCAAATTTTGCCGCTCACGGAGAAGAATGCGGCCTTTTGCCCTGCCGTGGCCCATATTGCCGAAAAACTGGCTGCTGTCTACCCGTCGAAAGTCAAAGGACAAGAGGGCAGGTAAGCGATCGATAAATCACATCGGCCGATGGGTAAAATCTATCGGCTTTCCGCGGCAGCTGGGCCTTTTGTAGCCGATATTAGCGGATATGAAAAACTTCTTCGTCGGACTTTTGGTGGCCAGCAGCTTGGCCGTTAGCGCTCAACGGGTTCATTTCCAATCCGGTACTTATATTTTACCCACCAACAAGGAGGATCTATCGCGTCCTTTGGCCGACGAAAAGGCGGCAGGAACGTTCTACCGCGTTGTGGTCGCTGAACGGATTTGGTCGGATTCGGAAAAAGCCCAATGGACAAATGCCGGTTGGATCTTGGAAGGGTATCTGCCGGACCGGGCCTACCTGCTCCGAGGAACGCCGGGCAAAGTACGGGTTCCAGCAAGCAGCAACATCGTGACCTGGAGCCGATTGGAAGCAGAAATGAAACTTTCCAATGTGCTTTCCTCCGGTCAAGTTCCCGACCACGCGCAGGTGAAAGACCGCTGGGAAGTGTTGTTTTTGATGGCCAATCCCGGGTCCGCTGAGCAATTTGAAAATTTATTGGCCGCGTCCGACGCGGCAACCCCCGTGCGTTTGGAGTCCGACGAAGCCCACGTGGTTCGTGCCACCGTGGTGCCTCAGGCCCTGCGTGCTTTGGCAGCTTTTCCCGGTGTGCAGTTTGTGCAGCAGAAAGAGGCTCCTGCAGAACCCGAGAACAACGTAGGCCGCAAGAACCACCGGAGCAATGCCGTTCAAGCACCGTATTCCGGTGGACGGGCGTACGACGGAACGGGAATTGTTGTGGGACATGGCGACGACGGCGACATCGGTCCCCACGTGGATTACACCGGACGCATCTTGGCCAATTATTCCAATGCCTCGCAAGGCAACCACGGTGACCACGTTGCCGGCACCATTTTAGGAGGCGGAAACAAAGACCCCAAGGGCCGCGGCAATGCGCCCGGCGCGGATTTGGTCTATTACAGCTACCCAGGCAACTTGTCCCAAGTGGACAACCACTATGCGCTCCATACGGTGCGAATCACCAATTCGTCCTATTCCGACGGCTGCAACACGGGGTACACCCTGAACACCCGGAACATGGACCAAGACATCCGGCAGAACAAGCAATTGATGCACGTTTTTTCGGCCGGTAACAACGGAACAGCCAACTGCAACTACGGTGCCGGTGCCGGTTGGGGCAACATCACAGGAGGACACAAACAAGGTAAAAACGTCATTGCGGTAGCCAATCTGGACGGAAACGATGCCATTGCCGCGAGCAGCAGCCGCGGCCCGGCTCGGGACGGACGCATCAAGCCGGATGTGTCCGCCTTGGGCACCAATGTATTCTCCACCATTGAAAACCACAGCTACGCCTCGTACACCGGCACATCCATGGCGTGCCCGGGCACCGCTGGTACCCTCGCCACCTTGTACCATGCCTACCGCTCCACCCACGCCAATGCCTACCCCGACGGCGGACTCATGAAGGCTATTATGATGAATTCGGCGGACGACTTGGGCAATGCCGGGCCTGACTTCCTCTTTGGATACGGCCGAATCAACGCTCTTCGCGCGGTACGCACCATCGAACAAAATCGATTTGCCGTGGATTCGGTCACTGCTGGCCAAACGGACACGTTGAACTTTACGGTCCCTGCCAACACCAAAGAGATGCGGGTGATGGTCTATTGGACGGACCCCGAGGCCTTGGCCAATGCCGGACGCGCCATTGTGAACAACCTGAACATGCGGGTGGTGCGCGATGGCCAATTTTGGCTGCCCTGGGTGTTGAATCCCAATCCGTTGGTTGCCAGTTTGAATGCACCCGCCGTGCGTGCGGTTGACTCCCTGAACAACGTGGAGCAGGTGACTTTGGCCGATCCTTTGGCGGGCCCTTACAAGCTTTTGGTCAATGGCTTTGCCGTGCCCCAAGGACCGCAGAAATACTACGTCGTCTATGAGTTTGTGAGCGACAACGTAGAATTGACCTACCCCGTCGGCGGGGAAGCGGTCGTGCCGGGTTCCACCGAGTCCGTCCGGTGGGATGCTTCTGCAGGAACCACCCCTTTCACCCTAGAAACCAGCACGAACGGAGGCAACACGTGGACTTTTGCAGCAACCGCTGCCGCCAATGCCCGCGCAGTGAATTGGAGCGTTCCCACCACCCCCACAGGCAACCTTTTGCTGCGCATTGTTCGCGGTAGCCAAATCGACCAAGTAGACGCCCCCCTGAAGGCCATCGGAATTCCAAGCGGATTGGCGGTTGCCTGGATGTGCCCCGATTCCACCCGCTTAACGTGGAATGCGGTAGCAGGCGCCTCTGCCTACACGGTATACCGGTTGGGAAGCCGCGACATGGACTCCCTCCTCACGGTTACCGGCACCGGTACGACTTTGGTCATGCCCGCCAACCAGAATACCTGGTTTGCGGTGGCGGCGGTAACTTCCAATGGTCGCCCGGGCGAGCGGTGCATTGCCATCGAAAAAGGAACCACATTGACCGGGTGCATTGTGCAAAAAGACGCGTCGGTGGTTGCAATCTCCAGCCCCGCCCAAGGGCAGTATCCTTCTTGCCAGCCCACAGGATCTATGGCGGTTCGGTTTGTTTGGAAAAACTCCGGATTGGACACCCTCTACCAGGTTCCTTTTGCTTACCGACTGAACAACGCAACGCCCACTTCGCAAACGTTTAGTGGGGTTTATCCTCCTGGCTACCAAAGCACCTTCACTTTCGGTGTTCCTGCCAATGCCAGCGCGGCGGGAACATACACCTTGTCCATCTACGCGCAGCTGGGCGGGGACCAAAACCGCTACAACGACACGGCCAAGAATGTTTTCTCGGTGGTTTCTTCGGGCACCCCTGCTGTACTTCCGTACGTGCAAAACTTTGACAGTTTTACCAACTGCGCAACAACGAGCAATTGCGCCACCACGGTATGTGCCTTGGGCGGCGGGTTGACCAATGCCCCGAATGGATCGGTGGACAACATCGACTGGCGCACCCACAACGGAACTACCCCCACCAACAACACCGGACCCAACGGAGACCACACATCCGGAACCGGTAAGTACGTGTACATGGAGTCGACCAACTGCTTCAACCAAGAAGCCCATTTGTTGCTTCCTTGTGTCAATTTGGCCAACTCCACCCTTCCTGAATTGAGTGTTTGGGTGAACATGAACGGCGCCAGCATTGGAACCTTCTCCATCGACGTCCTGGCGGACAATGCCTGGAATTTGAATGTAGTCCCCCCGAAATCCGGCCCGCAAGGTGCCGGTTGGATCCAGATCAAAGCTTCTTTGGCCGCCTACGTGGGCAAGGTGGTTCAGGTCCGTCTGCGGGGTACCACCGGCGCTACGGGTTTCTCGGACATGGCTTTGGACGACATTTCCATCCAAGAAATCACTTCCGCACCTACGGCCTCGTTCTTCGCACAACCGTCCAATGCCTGCCCCGGTCAGACCATCGTTTTGACAGACAACAGCACCAACGGGTCTACGTCGCGCAAATGGCGCATTCAACCGGCCGGTGCCGTATTTGTAAACGGTACGGACTCTACGTCTGCCGTTGCGAACGTGCAACTCCCCGCTGTAGGTGTCTATTCGGTATCCTTATGGGCATCAAACCCCTTTGGAAGCGATACGGTAGCCGTGGCCAACGCTTTGACCATTTCCAACGGGACCGCCCTGCCCATCGTCCAAACCTTTAACAATGCGTGGCTGCCGGCGGGTTGGCAAATCGGAAACCCAGACAACGGCACCACCTGGGACCGCGTGCAAGTGGTAAACCGGAACGGCGCTGCCAGCCAAGCCCCCCGGTTGGACAATTTCAATTACAATGCCCCACTTGCCGAGGATTACTTGGTCACGCCCGTATTTTCTGCCCAAGGAGCTGCAGGGCAGATGTACTTCGACGTGGCCTATGCTCCGTACAGCGCATCCTACCCCGACGCACTACGCATCGACATTTCAACCGACTGCGGCCAATCCTGGCAGCCTACGGGCTACTCAAAAATCTGGAGCCAATTGGCTACAACGGCAGCCACCACGTCGGCGTTTACCCCCAATGCCGCCGGCCAGTGGCGGGTGGATACGGTGAATTTCCCCTCCGGACTAAACTCTGTGGCTTTTCGTTTTGCTTCCATAAACGGTTACGGGAACAATTTGTACCTGGACAATGTGAATGTGGAACTGACTTCGGCGGTCCCTCCAGTTGCCAGCATTGCGCCTGTATCCGGACCGTACTGCATTGCCAGTCCTAAACTATTCGCGGCACAAAACCCGGTAGCCTCCAACACCTACCAATGGAATTTTGGATCCAATGCAGCCCCTACTACCGCAACCGGACCGGGACCGCACTCCATTGTGTATGTCATGCCGGGTGCCCAAACCGTTACCCTGCAAGTAAGCAATGCAGTAGGGACGGACACCGATACCGCCCAATTCACCGTGGCCACCCCTATGGCAATGGCCTACAGTTTCCAGTCCAATTTTGGGCAACAGACCGTCGACCTGGTGGACCTTACCACGCCCACTCCCGCTGCTCGCCTGTGGACCTTCTGGGACCTCACCACCAGCACCTTGCCCGCGTTGACCAAGCCCTTCCCTGCAACGGGCGGCACGTACACGGTGCATTTCCAAGTTTCGGATGCGTGCGCCACCTTGGACACCTCCTTCACGGTTTACGTAAGCGGCTTGGGCACTCCGGAAGACAATTCGGGCGCCTGGTTGGCCCCCAACCCCACTTCCGGAAAGGCCCTCTGGCATAGCACGGGTGCGACGTTGCAGCACTGGACGGCACTGGACGGACTGGGACGGGTAGTTCGGACATCGCTGGCCGGCACGGATCCCAAAACCATTGATTTGACCGAGCTTCCCGCAGGAATCTATACGATCTGGGCGCAAACCGACCGAGGAGAAACCCCCATTCGGTTGCAAGTGGTTCCGGAGTAAAAAATGCGCAGCGCACAAAAAAGGCGGCCCCTCCGGGGCCGCCTTTTTTGTTCCAACGCTTCCCATTTTAAGCCGCTGACTTGCGGACGGAACCCGCAAAAAGCAACAGCCACGTGAGCAATCCGTTCAACAAAATCAATTCAAACCCAAAGGCATAGCCCCACCATTCCACGGAGTGCGCTTGAATCCAATAGGTCAATAGCGGAGAAGCCAGAGCGGAAACAGGTGCCGACCACGTGCGCAATCCACGTTGGGTGAACAAGGCAAAGGAAAACAGCCCCAACAGCGGGCCGTAGGTGTACCCGGCAGCTTTGAAGACCCCATTGACTACGCTGTCGTCGGTGATGGAACGGAACACCACAATGACCACGGCCATGGCCAAGGTGGTACCCACATGCACCCACCGCCGAAGGCGAACGGCTTTCGCTTCCTCCATACGATCCACCTCCAAAATGTCCACACTGAACGACGTCGTCAATGCAGCCAAGGCGGAGTCGGCGCTGGAGTACGCAGCGGCCACCAAGCCCAACACAAACAAAGCAGCCGCAAGGGGCGGCAAATACCCGTTCAATGCGACGGCAGGGAAAAGTGCATCGCCGGTCTCTTTGATGCCTTGCAGGGAGGCAAAATCATGGAGCAGCATGCCCAAATACAAGAACAAGCCGTTCACCGCCATAAGTACCACACTGAACCATACCATGTTTTTTTGGGCCTCCCGGAGGGATTTACAGGTCAGGTTTTTTTGCATCATGTCTTGGTCCAAACCGGTCATGGAAATCGTGATGAAAATTCCGGCTACAAATTGCTTCCAAAAAAAGGACGGGGCCTGCGGCTGGTCCCAAAAGAAAACGCGCCCCAAGGGATTGGACTTCCAATATTCCCATGCTGTCTGGCCCGCTGGGACCACCTCCGGATAAATCAAAAGAATGGTCCAAACCACGGCAGCCAAAAGGAAAAAGGTCTGGAGCGTATCCGTCCAAACGATGGTTTTGATTCCTCCCTTGTACGTATACACCCAAATAAGGCCCAAGGTGATCAAGGTGGTGGACCAAAAAGGCCATCCAATGGTGTCAAATACAAACTGTTGCAAAACCAAGGCAACCAAAAAAAGCCGAAAAGCACTTCCTATCATTCGGCTCACCAAAAACAACCACGCGCCCGTTTTGTAGACCGTCCGTCCAAATCGTTCCTCCAAAAAGGAATAAATGGTCACCCTTTGTACCCGGTAATAGATGGGAAGCAAACCAAAAGCTACCACCAGGTACCCTACAAAGTACCCCAACACCATTTGCAGGTAGGCCATGGAAGAGGCGCCCACACTGCCCGGAATGGAAATAAAAGTGACGCCGCTCAGCGATGCCCCAATCATGCCAAAGCTGACGACGTACCACGGGGACTGGCGGTTTCCGGTGAAAAAAGTGGCGTTTGAGGTCGTTTTGGTGGTCAAACGCGCTACTCCAATCAGCAGACCAAAATAGGCGACCATCAACAAGACAATTCCATATGCTTCCATCGTGCAAAGATTCCTATTTTTGACGACGCATGGAAATCCCTTCCCCACCTTTTGAACGCGCCGTTGCCGAATTGGCGAAATTGCCCGGTTTGGGCCGGCGATCTGCATTGCGCATGGCACTGCATTTGCACAAACGGGGGAGCTCGGCCACACTGCAATTGGCCGAAGCCCTGCGCGGATTGGCCGAAGACGTGCACGTCTGCCAACAGTGCCACAGCCTGGCCCAGGCGGAAATCTGCGAAATCTGCGCCAACCCTGTTCGGAACAACGGACAAATCTGCGTCGTAGAAGACCTTCGGGACGTACTCGCCTTGGAAAACACCCAAGCATTTCGGGGTCGCTACCACGTTCTGGGGGGTCTCATCAGCCCCATGGACGGAATGGGTCCGGACGACCTCCAGTTGGAAAGCCTTTTTGCCCAGGCTGCATCGGCCAAAGAAATTGTCTTTGCCTTGAGTGCTACCATGGAAGGCGACACCACCGCGTACTACCTCTTTAAAAAACTGCAACCCCTGGGACTTTCCATCACGGCCATTGCCCGTGGACTGGCCGTAGGGGACGCTCTGGAATACGCCGACGAGACCACCTTGAGCCGCTCCATGGACCTCCGGGTTCCCTACGAACAAACGCTGAAAAACCTCGGATGAGTGCCTCCCTGCCATCGGTTACCGTGGTGGTGGTATCCTACAACGCCAAAGCCTGGCTGGACCAAACCTTAAAAGCGGCCATCCGATCGATGGAGGGCTTAGAAGGGTCTATCTGGGTGGTGGACAATGCCTCTCCCGATCGCAGCGCAGACTGGGTCAAAACGCATTTTCCTTCGGTCCGGGTAATCGCCAACCCGCACAATCCGGGATTTGGCGCTGCCAACAACCAAGTACTCCACCGGTTGGAAACCGATACGGCGCTGGTTCTCAATCCGGATACCTTGCTTACTCCTGCCAACCTGCGTGCGGCCCTTAATCACATGCAGAAAAATCCGGAAGTAGGTTCCTTGGGCTGCCGCATGATCGACGGTGCCGGAATCTATTTGCCGGAAAGCAAACGGGGATTGCCCACCCCCGGGGTGGCCTTGGCCAAAATGACGGGATTGCACCGCCTATTTCCCAATCACCCCCTGCTGGGCCGCTACTACTGGAATTTTCTGAAGCCAAACGAAGACGGACCCGTGGAGATTCACTGCGGGGCGTACATGCTTATTCGCGCAGAAGCCTTGCGTCAAACCGGCGGTTTTGACGAGGCCTTTTTTATGTACGGCGAAGACATCGATTTGTCTTACCGCATTTTGCAAGCAGGCTATACAAATGCCTATTTGGGTTCAGAACCCTTGGTCCACTTCAAAGGGGAATCCACCAAAAAAGGTTCGCTGAACTACGTGCGGGTGTTTTACGAGGCCATGGTCATCTTTGCCCAGAAGCACTTTGCCCCCCGTGCGGCAGGTGGATTTCAAGCCCTTATTGGAGCGGGCGTTGCACTGCGCGCGGGTGTTTCTGTATTTAAACGTTTGCTACAGGCAAGCCGGTGGTGGGCCATCGACGGCATCCTGACCTGGGGCGCTTTGGCCGGTTGGACCCACTACTGGGAAGAAAACCACCGCTACGTGCAAGGGGGTGCCTATCCCGACGCCTACCACTGGGTATTTGTGCCGGCCTTGATAGGCATCGTCTTACTTACCCGTTGGTTGGCCGGCGGATACCGCCAGCCCAGCCGCATCGCACCCTTGTTGGGGGGATGGGCGCTGGGGATGCTGGCAGCGCTCTCCGTGTACGCCCTGCTTCCGGAGGAAGCCCGATTCTCCCGTGCTTTGGTGGTGCTGGGTGTATTTTCGTCTGCCCTTTTGGCGGTGGCTGCACGCGCGGCAGCCAGTCTGTTTGGCTGGGGAAGTATAGACTGGATTCAGATGCAGCAACGCCGCATTGCCCACGTGCGTGGCACCGAGGAATCCCAACGGGCGCAGGACTTCGACTTGGTTGCGCAAGGACCTCCTCCCCACGCCCAATGGACGATCCCCATGAACCAGTTGGAAGCGGCTTTGGTGGCCTACGGTGTCACCGAGGTTCAATTTTACCCGGACGAACTTCCGCTTACCGATGTAGTCCGTTTTATGGCGAGCCATCCCCACGTACGGTACCGGTTTGCTTACCCCGACCGCGGTTGGGTTTTGGCCTCGGACTCCAAGGAAACCCAAGGGTATCAGACAGAGGAATCCCGTTCAGGACTCGATTCCCCCGGGGAAATCCGGCGCAAAAGACATTTTGATTTGGCCGTGGCCGGAATTTTGCTTCCCTTGTTCCCCTTCTTCTTTTGGTCTTCCGGCATGCGAACGGCGGCGAATAACTGGTGGAGCGTTGTGGTGAACAAGAAAACATGGATTGGCGCGGAGTATGGGGTTTTTCCAGCCTACCCGGGTGCAACCGTCCTCGATCAAGACCTACGGGGCCAAACCGACCTTCCCCTGCCTGAGGACCCGGAACAGGTGTACCGTACCCATTGGGAGGTCCAAGTAGATTTAGCCATCCTCTTGCGGGCACTGCGCGGGAAACGCCTTTGATTTCGTACCTTCGCGCCACAACCCTTGACGCATGGCTCAGTACGAATTGCTCTTGCCCAAAATGGGCGAATCCGTTGCCGAAGCAACCATCACCCAGTGGCTCAAACAACCCGGCGAAACCATCGCCATGGACGAGTCGGTGCTCACCATTGCCACCGATAAAGTAGACAGCGACGTTCCTTCTCCGGTAGCGGGCACCCTGGTTAAATGGATGTACCAAGTCGACGACGTGGTGCAAGTAGGCCAGCCCCTCGCTATTATTGAAACCGAAGCAGGCGCCGCATCGGCCACCCAAGCCGCTCCCGCTGCCGCACCGGTTGCCGCTTCCGCCGTTCAAGAGGTCGGCGCCGCCGTGGACGTTCCGTTGGTTCCCACCGAATCCACCGTTCCTGCAAGCCGCAGTTCGTCTGGTCGTTTTTACTCTCCGTTGGTGCGCAGCATTGCTGCGAAAGAAGGCCTTGGTGCTGCGGAATTGGACCAAATCCCCGGCTCCGGTTCCGAAGGACGCCTGACCAAGTCGGATTTGTTGGGTTACTTGGCCAGTCGGGGAACCGTACCTGCGGCTGCTCCTGCAGCTCCCGTGGCTCCTGCTGCTGCTACTGCCTCAGCCCCTGCCCCTGCGCAAAAATCGTCCTACCAGCCCCAGGAAGGAGACGAAATCATCGAGATGGACCGCATGCGCAAGTTGATTGCGGACCACATGGTCATGAGCAAGTCCACCTCCCCCCACGTAACCAGTTTTGTGGAGGCCGACGTCACCAACCTGGTACGCTGGCGCGACAAGGTCAAAGGAGCCTACGAAAAACGCGAAGGAGAAAAAATCACCTTCACCCCCATCTTTATTGAAGCCGTTGCGCGCGCCATCAAAGACTACCCGATGATCAACATCAGCATCGACGGGGACAAAATCTACCGGCACAAGAACGTCAACATCGGTATGGCCACTGCCTTGCCCACCGGCAACCTCATCGTTCCGGTCATCAAGAACGCCGACCAGCTCAATTTGGGCGGAATCACCAAGCAAGTCAATGCCTTGGCCAACCGGGCCCGCAACAACCAATTGAAGCCCGACGACATTCAAGGCGGAACCTACACCCTGACCAACGTCGGAAGTTTTGGCAACGTCATGGGCACCCCCATTATCAACCAGCCCCAAGTGGCCATCTTGGCCGTGGGAGCCATCCGCAAAATGCCCGCCGTCGTAGAAACGCCCGAAGGAGACATGATCGCCATTCGCCACAAAATCTTCCTCTCCCACTCCTACGACCACCGCGTTGTGGACGGTGCTTTGGGTGGAATGTTTGTGCGACGTGTGGCCGATTACTTGGAGTCGTGGGATGTCAACCGCGAAATCTAATCCATGGCCGTCCTCCGTCTCGAACGCCCCCTCTGTTTCTTTGACTTAGAAACCACCGGCATCCAAGTGGTGCACGACCGCATTGTAGAACTCTGCATTGTGAAAGTCATGCCCGACAACGAACGCCGGTCCAAGGTGTGGCGCGTCAACCCCGGTCGTCCGATCCCCGCCGGAGCCTCTGCCGTTCACGGCATCACCGACGAAATGGTGGCCGACTGCCCTCCCTTTTCCGAAATTGCCGCCGAAGTAGCCGACTACCTGGTAGGCTGTGATCTGGCCGGATACAATTCCAACAAGTTCGACATTCCCCTGCTCGCCGAAGAAATGCTCCGCGCCCACGTCGATTTTGATTTTCAAAACTGCCACGCGGTAGACGTTCAAAACATCTTCCACCGGTTGGAGGAACGCACCTTGAGTGCCGCCTACAAATTCTACTGCGGGAAGCCCTTGGAAAACGCCCACACCGCGGAAGCCGACGTACTGGCCACCTTGGAAGTGCTCGAAGCCCAATTGGACCGGTACCCGGAGCAACTGGAAAACGACGTCCCGTTCTTGGCTGCCTACAGCAACCGCCAAAAAGTAGTCGATTTTGCGGGATTTCTCGCCTACGACGCCGAAGGACAGGAACTCTTCACCTTCGGCAAATACAAGGGCCGTCGGGTTCGGGAGATTTTGCTCACAGACAACGGCTACTACAGCTGGGTGCTGAATGCCGACTTCCCGCTCTACACCAAAAAAGCACTGACGGCCATCCGCGAATCCATGCGATGAAAATTCTGTGCATTGGACGCAACTACGCTGCCCATGCAGCCGAATTGGGGAACGCCGTACCCGATGAGCCTGTCGTTTTCTGCAAGCCTGATTCGGCCTTGCTCGGCCGGAACTTGCCGTTTGTCATTCCCTCCTTCACGAACGATGTGCACCACGAGATTGAACTCGTTCTGCGCATTGGAAAGGTTGGCAAACACATCGAACCTCGTTTTGCGCACAACTACATCGACGCTGTGACGGTGGGCATTGACTTCACCGCGCGCGACCTGCAAAGCGAATTGAAATCCAAAGGATTGCCCTGGGAAAAAGCCAAGGGTTTCGATGGCAGCGCGGTGGTAGGCCGATTTGTATCTGCCGAAAACGTGGACTTGTCCAACCTGCACTTTTCGCTCTCCAAAAATGGCGTCCCGGTGCAAACCGGCCACAGCCAAAACATGCTGCACTCGTTTGCGGAAATCATCTCCCACGTGAGCCGGTATTTCACATTGAAAACCGGTGACTTGATCTTTACCGGAACTCCCGAAGGAGTCGGTCCCGTTCACCCCGGCGATGTGCTGGAAGGGTATTTGGGCGAAACCTCCCTTTTCGTGCGAAACGTACGTTAAAAACCGACCGAACGCGCGTCGAAACAACAGAAATCTTATATTTGTTGGGTGCGGTCTTCCGCAAAGACGAAACCCAATACCATGAAAGGAACACTACGTCCCTTATTTTCAGGCATTTTACTCTTGGCAGGCCTGAGTACCTATGCCCAGTCGCCCTTGGTGAGCGTGAAATTTCGCGAGCGTTTTGATGCCCCATCGGGCCCCGATAGCGTCACGACGTTTCACACAACACCCAGTACAACGGTTCCTTACTGGAACGACACCACGGCTTATTTTGTAAGCCCGGGCAAGTCGTACCACGCTAAGGTGGTCCCCTTTGACTCGATTATCTTCGAAACCAACACTTTCTCCACCTTGGGGAATGTGTTTGTTCGGATGACGTTTGACCAAATTTGCAAGGTCCACTACGGACAACAGGCGTACATCATGGTTTCCAACAACAACGGAGCCACATGGACGCGCTTGGGTGCCCCCCACTACCAAGGCCCTTCGTCGAATTTCAACGCGACCAGTCCGTACTTCAACGAAATTTCCTACCCAAACCCCTCTGCATCTACGTATTGGGGAGGACTTACCTTGAGCGGATCGGGAACAGCACCCCAACCTTCGTGGTGGATTCAGGAGACTTTCAACTTGAGCAGTTTGTTGGGCGGCGGCCCCACAGGGACGGGGAACGGTTTTGCCCAATGCAAAATCCGGTTCATTTTGGAATACCGTACACCGCAAGGCCAGGCCGATCCTGCCGGTTGGTTTGTGGACAATGTAAAGGTTGAAGCAGCACCTTGCGAGCTGCAGGCACCTACCTTCAAGTTTAACATCCCCGGTGGTAGCCAACCCATCGGCGCCCGTTACTTCGTTAACGAGAGCATCATCCTGCGTGCACGCGACCCAAAAACCCAAGGAATCACCTCCGGTGTAGACAGCGTGGTTTTGTTTTACAACAAGAACAACAACGGTTGGCAGAACCTGAACATGACCGCGGTCAATCCGGCGGCATGTCCCGACTCTTCCAACTTTTCCTACACGTTTACCGGTTTAGCGGTTGGAGATACCATCGATTGGTACTTGGAAATTTACGACTGCACCTCGTGCATGAACAAAACCCGGGTGCCTGCACTTACAGCCAATCCAAACTTCAATACTTTTTGGCGGAATCCTTCCCCTCCTTTGGTGTGTGGAACCACCTTGCCCAACTCGTTCCCAAATGTTGTAACCACTTTCCCGTATACGGAAACCTTTGACAACATTTCTTGGATTGCCGGCAGCGGGACAGGGGCCGCAGGAACCACCCACCGCGGCATATTCCCTGTGGGAAATCCGCCCGCAGGCAGGAACTGGACGGTAGCACCTTTGGCCAACCAAACCGGTTTTGCTTGGTCCGTACGCACGGGACCCACCGGAACCTTTAACACCGGGCCGGCAGGAGACAACACCACCGGTAACGGAAAGTACCTGTACACGGAGGCTTCTCAAGGAACCGCCGGTGGATCTACCGGTTTGATCACTCCTTGCCTCAAACTGAGCGGCATGACCAATGTGGCCTTGGAGTTTTACTACCACATGTTTGGTGCCAACATGGGCAACTTGATCATCGATGTGGACACCAACAGCTCTTTGGTTAACGCCAACCCAGACTGGGTTCTGGGGGTATTTACGTTGACCGGCCAACAGCAAGGTTCCTCGGCAGCCGCTTGGAAGAAGGCAGTTGTAAACCTCAACGCATTCAACAACCGCAACATCCGATTGCGCTTCCGGGCAACCAAAACCGGATCTGCCGCCCAGGACCTGGGAGATATCTGCATCGATGACATCAAAGTCTACGAGCCCAATCCCGTGGAAATGGAAGTGCTTGCTTTCCAGCGCCCCCAAAATGGTTTCTGTTCGTACACCAACCAAGAGCCGGTGCGGATCCACGTTCGAAACAACGGTTTTGCCCCCATTTTGCGTATTCCTGTAGGATTTGTGCTGCGCCAAGGCACCAACCCCCCTGTCGTTTTCCGGGATACCATCAACAAAACCCTGAATCTGGGAGATACGGCCTTCTACACCCTGACCCCAAAAGCCAACCTGTCTGCTTTTGCGTCCTACACCCTCAAGGTATTTGTAGACGCTCCCAACGACAACAAGTCCGACAACGACTCCATTGGCCCCCGTACCATCGACCACCTGGCTCCGTTGCAGACCTTCCCTCACCGTTTGACCTTTGACGGAGGCACGTGGGCTCCAGGCAACGGTACGGCTCTGAATCCGGGAACCTTTGGCACCACGGAGTGGGCTTCGGTACCGGCCCCCAACAGCGGCGAATATGCCTTTATGGTAGAATCCGGTCTCACTACCACAGCGAACACCGGTCCTCGTTTTGGTTTTGGACGCACGGGCAACTACCTCTACACCGAAGGGTCCTTTGGAGCCAACTCCCCTACCGCTTTGTGGCAGTCCACCCGGTGCATCGACTTGGGCGGTATGACCACCCCAACGATGGAATTCTGGTACCACATGAACGGTACGGATATCAATTCTGTGGGTGTGCAAGTGGTGGATGTGAACTCCAATGTCTGGGTTAACGTTCCGAACAGTGCTATTTCCGTAGCTCCTGCTCAGCACACCGATGCTACCCAAGATTGGAAGTTCTTCTCGGTGAGTTTGGCACCCTACGCCAACAAAGTGGTTCGCTTGCGCTTGGTCACCAAGAAAAACAACGCCGGAGTCCTCGCAGACATCGCCTTTGACAACTTTACCCTGTACAACCGGGTGGCAAACGATGTCGGGGTGGCTATCGTTTCTACACCTGCCAACTCAACGGCCGTTCAAACCCCCTCTGTTGCTCCGGTACTGGTTTTGCGGAACTACGGAACCACGGCCAAGACAAGCATCCCTGTGTCTTATACGGTGAAGGATTTGTGCACACCGGCCAACGTTGCCACCTACACGGCTACGTTCACCGGAAACATCCCCGCAGGGGGCACAGCCAACTTCACGCTGCCCGTAGGCCCCACCTACTACTCCGGTGATTTTGAACTCAAGGCTTGGACCACCCTCGCGGGAGACGGATACGCCTTCAACGACACCGCCAAGCGCATCACCGCAGGAACCGTAGATTACAACATTCCCTTTGGCCCCATCAACTTCGAAGGGTGCGTCGGTGACCAAATGGGATTCTTTGCACAGGCCAACGGCATCACCTTTGGCCCTACCAATACCGCCGCTGCATCCATGCAAATGTGGGAATTTGGAACGCCCCAAAAAGGAGGTGCCTTCACCACGGCTGCATCGGGATCTCGTGCCTGGGTAACCGGGCTCCGTGAAAACTACCACCCCGGCCGGAACGAAGTCCTCCGGGTTCCTACGTTGAAGAACTTTGACACCATTGTAGGTGCTGAACTTCGCTTCAAGCAGTTCTTTGAATTTGGTGCTGGCGACGGTGGCTGCGTTGAGTATTTCAACAACAACACCTGGAATCTCCTGGGCAACAGTTCCGTAAACGTTGGCGTAAACTGGTACGGTAGCCAATACGGAGCCCCTTCTGTTACGGCTTTGAACGGATCCGGCTGGACAGGGTCAACAGGCAACCAGTGGATTTCTTCCAGCATCCCCTTGAACATTTGGAACTTCAACATCAACCCCTTGCGCTTGCGTTTCCGCATGGCAACGGGCGCAAGTGGCACCGGCAAGGGCTGGGCCATTGACGACTTTGAATTGTATGTTCCCCCGCAGAACTCCGCTTCTCCCATTGTAGTGGACACCCGCGAGTACTTGATTATCCCGGGTGATACTTCGCACATCAAAGTGCGTTTGCAAAACACGGGAGCCAAGAAACTGGATTCTTGCCAGGTGCGGTACCAAGTAAACGGTGGAGCGTGGTCTGCCTACGAAACCGTGGTTTTCTCTCCCCCCTTGCTTCGTGGTGGCACGCGCTGGTTTGAGTTTGACCAAGTGTGGGTCAACGGCGGAGCCGGTACCTACAACATTTGTGTCCAAACCGCTCGTCCCAACAACAAGCAAGACAACTTGGTGACGGACGACCAACTCTGCAAGGCTTTCACCACCTTGGACGAAGTCACCATTACAGCGGCCAATGGCTACTGCAACGACTTTGAGAACCCCGCCACACCGGCATGGTTGGGACTGCACTACAAAAACAAAGACCTCCCCCACGATTGGGAATTTGGAACTCCCAACCAAACCGTTCTGAATGCGGCGAGCAACGGCACCAAAGCCTGGATGACCAAATTGGGCACCAACTACGACAACATGACGCAAAGTGCCTTGCACACGCCCTTCTTCCTGTTGGACAGCAACAAGGTCTACCTGATGAAGTTCAAGCACAACATGTACACCGAATTGTACCACGACGGAGGCTCCGTTGACTGGTCCTACGACGGCGGCATTACCTGGTACACCTTGGGCAACGTTTTGGTGAATGGATTGTGGTACAACACCGCTCACGTCACTTCGTTGGACTTGGTTCGTCCGGGATGGTCCGGTGAAACCAACGGATGGGATTCTGCACAAATTCGCTTTACCGCTCAGAACCCAGGCAAACTGATATTCCGTTTCCGCTTTGGTTCCGACTACACCATCGAGAAGGAGGGCTGGGCCATTGACGAATTCTGTTTGAACGAGGCCCCTGCGGGGACACCTGCAGACATCATTGGCATTGGCCGCGAAGAGTACGACGCTCCCGGATACTTCACCGGAGAGATTGTACCGAACCCTGCGCGAGACGAAGCCACGTTCTCGTTCAATACAGCTACAGGAGGTCCCGTACGCGTGCGGATTGCCAATCTACATGGCCAAGTCCTTGCCGAAGAAGACCTGAGTGCCGACGTCGGCTTGAACCAGTACCGCTTCGATACATCGTTGTGGTCCTCGGGGATGTATGTCTTGACGGTGGACTACGGAAGCCAGCAAGTAACTCGCCGATTTGTGGTGCAGCATTAAGCCCTACCCGCGTTGTTCTACAAAGCCCCTCTTCGGAGGGGCTTTGTCATTTTGGCACTATTTACAACGCTCGTACCTGTCAATTTGGCATTAGCAATAAGGAGAACGGGTACCCTGTGCCTTTGGCCCGTTATTCGCAGCCATTGGGGTATGGAAAATGCAACCCTTAAGGCCCAACAGGCAATTGCCCGGGCACAAGAATTGGCCCAGGAATGGGGACACCAAGGCGTCGAGGCGGTGCACCTGCTCCGTGCCCTGGAGGAGGACCACGCCGACGTAGTGGACCTCCTGTGGAAGAAAATGGGCGTTCACCCGGACACCATTCGCCAGCAAACCGAGAAAATCAAAGGAACCATCGCCCGTGTGGATGGGGGACAGCCCTACTGGGGCCGTTCTGCGCAAGACGCCTTG
>JBIIBX010000181.1:0-2983 GCA_044239185.1 Schleiferiaceae bacterium
GGTAGACAACACCGACCTCCACCAGTTGTCCGACGCCGACCTCGTTCGGTTTCGGTTGGAGCACATTGGGTTTGTCTTCCAAGCCTACAACCTGATCCCGGTTTTAACGGCCTTGGAAAACACGGTATTCATCATGGAACTGCAAGGCATTCCCGCCGCGGAACGAAACCGCCGGGGAATGGAACTGCTGGACGCCGTCGGCCTCGCAGACAAGGCCCACCACCGCCCCGCCCAGTTGTCCGGAGGTCAACAGCAACGCGTGGCCGTCGCACGCGCCCTGGCTTCCAAGCCTGCCTTTGTGCTGGCCGACGAGCCCACGGCCAATTTGGACTCCAAAAGCGCCGCCACCCTGCTGGACATCATGGCCGAATTGAACCGGACCGAGGGCACCCTCTTCCTTTTTTCCACCCACGATCCCCGCGTGGTAGACCGCGCCAAGCGCACCTTCCACCTGGAAGACGGGGTTATTTTGCGCGAAGAACGCCGAAATTAGCCGGCGCGCCATCCGCGGCGAGCTCAGTCGGTTTCTGGACGGTCCAGGGCGTCTTTGACCGCCAGGGCCTTCTTGCGGCCCACAATGGCCACCACCTCGTCCAAAGTGGCCCGCTGGATCCCTGCGGCGCTCTTGAAGTGCGAAAGCAGCAATTCCACGGTGGCCGGACCCACGCCGGGTATGGTCTCCAAACGCGTGGCAATGGTTCCTTTGCTCCGTCGGTTGCGGTGGTGTGTGATGCCAAACCGGTGGGCTTCGTCGCGCGCCCGTTGCAGCACTTTCAGGGTTTCCGACCGCTTGTCCAGGTAGAGGGGGTCGGAGTCGCCGGGGTAGTAGAGTTCCTCCAAACGTTTGGCAATGCCGATGATGGAGATCTTGCCCCGAAGTCCCAGTGCATCCAAAGCGTTGACGGCCGCAGACAGCTGTCCCTTTCCTCCGTCGACCAAAATCAACTGCGGCAGGGGTTGGCCTTCGTCCAGCAACCGGCTGTACCGCCGCGTGATCACTTCCGCCATGGTGGCAAAGTCGTCCGGACCCTCCACGGTTTTTACGTTGAAGTGCCGGTAGTCCCGCTTGGACGGTTTCCCTTCTTTGAACACGACGCACGCGCTCACCGGAAAATCTCCGTGAAAATTGGAGTTGTCGAAGCATTCGAAATGACGCGGTTCTACGGGCAGCCGCAGGTCTTGCTTCATTTGGATCATCAAGCGGTTGACGTGCCGGTCGGGGTCTACAATGCTCAGGTTTTTCAGTTTTTCCAACCGGTAGGCACGGGCATTGCGCAAAGAGAGCTCGATGAGCCGCAGTTTGTCTCCCCGCTGGGGGACGGACGCCTTGGCCCCGTTCAGGTCCAGGTCCAACGGCATGGACAGCAACAATTCGGTGGCTTCGGAGGCAAATAGGGTTCGCAACTCCACAACCCCAACCGCCAAGAGGTCGGCGTCGGTTTCGTCCAGTTTTTTCTTGAATTCCAAGGTGTGGCCGCGCACCACCGCACCCTCGCGGATGACCAATCCGTTCACGTAGGCAAATTCGGCGTCGCTCAAGATGGTGTACACATCGGCGTCGCCCACGGCGGGGTTCACCACGGTGGACTTGGCTTGGTATTTTTCCAGCAATTCCAGGCGGTCTTTGGCTTCTTGGGCGGCCTCGTATTCCCAGGCGGCAGCGTGTTCCTCCATCTGCTGGGCAAGCAATCGCTTGGCCTGCCGCAGGTGGCCGCGGAGCAAGGACCGCACCGCCTCTAACGTCCGAGCATACTCCGCCTCCGACTGGTCCCCCACGCAGGGGCCCTTGCAGTTTTTCAGGTGGTATTCCAGGCACACCTTGAATTTTCCGGCCCGAATGTTTTCTTGCGTCAGGGCCAGGTTGCACGTTCGCAGCGGGTAGAGCTGCTTGATGAGGTCCAGCACCGTGTACATGCCCTTGGTGGATACGTAGGGTCCGTAGTACTCGCCCTCCTTGGGCTTGAATTGAAAGGTGGGGAAAACGCGTGGGAAGCGTTCCTTTTTGACCACAATCCATGGATAACTCTTGCCGTCCTTGAGGTTGATGTTGTACTTGGGCTGCTCCTTTTTAATGAGGGTATTTTCCAGCAGCAGCGCTTCGTATTCGGTGTCCGTCACCATGAATTCGATCCGACGGACCTGCATCACCAGGTTCTGAAGGCGTTGGTTGTCGTGCTTGCCCCGGAAATAGGAATTCACCCGATTCTTTAAGCTTTTGGCCTTGCCGATGTACAGGATTTTGCCGTCCTCGTCGAGGTGTTTGTAAATCCCCGGTTTTTCTGGAAGGCTCCGCAGAAAAACGCGCAGGTGGGCAAAGGGATCTCCGGCGGACATGCGGCTAAATTACGGCACAAAAAAGGGGGGTCTCGCGAGAGACCCCCCTTTTTGCACCTGGGGTGCGTTTGGATTACGGCTTTTGAAGCACGGTTACATTGCCCTTCCACTGGCGGCGTCGGCCCGGGTAGGCAGGAGGAATGTTGTTGGGGGCGTCAAAGGCTTCCACAATGTAGAAGTACACACCGGAAGGAACTTGTTGTCCTTGGCGGTCTTCGCCTTCCCACGGGCTGCTGTTGTCGTAGTTGGTGTTTTCGTACACCAGGGTACCCCAGCGGTCGTAAATTTTCACAATGCGCTCGGTTTGGTAGCTCATCAGACCGCGGATCACAAAGCCATCGTTGCGGCCGTCGCCGTTGGGCGTGAACACGTTGGGAACGGTAACCGAGTCAATCGGAGGAATCGGCGGTACGGGCTCGCCCACTTGGATCCAGTTGGACCACGCGGTGTCCTCGGCAGAAACCTGGCTCATGTTGCGCACGGTCCGAATCCGAACGGCGTACAAGCCGGGGCCCAGGTTGGGGTGCAGCACTGTAGCGGTGGTGTCTCCGTTGGGGGTGCCGTAATTTTCCCAAAGCCACAAGTTGGGTCCAATGCTGGTTCCCCACTGGATTTGGTACTGCGGGTTGTTCCATCCGTTGTACTCGTT
>JBIIBX010000011.1:0-18497 GCA_044239185.1 Schleiferiaceae bacterium
GGAACAGGTCATAAAGGGCGTAACCAAGATGGTCAGCAGCCGCTCCCGGGGGTTCTCGATGTTCCGGGCAGCCATGATGGCGGGTATGGCACATGCATTGGCACTGACCATGGGAACCACGCTTTTACCGCTCAGTCCAAACGGACGTAGCACGCGGTCCAGCATGAACACCACGCGCGCCATGTACCCGCTTTCTTCCAGCAAGGCAATAAAGAAAAACAGGAGCGCAATTTGGGGCAGGAACATCAATACCCCTGCCACCCCGGGCACAATCCCGTTGGCTACCAATTCGGTAAAAGCCCCGGACGGCAGCGCTCCTTCGGCCCAGGCCCCCACGCCCGAAAAATACCGGTCAATGGCATTCATAGGGCCTTCCGCCCAAAAGAACACCGCCTGAAACAGCACAAACAAAACCACCAAAAGCATCAGGCCGCCCCAAACGGGGTGCGTAAGGACCCGGTCGATCCGCGCAGACCGGGTGAGGTCCTTGCCGGGGTCCACGCGTTGCAGCGGCTTCAGCAGGTGGTGCAAGGCGCTGTAGCGTTGAACGGTCTCGTCCACCCGCAGGCGGTCCGGAGAACCTCCTTTGGATTCTACCCACGCTTTTTCGCCCAAATCCGCGGGTTCGGTGGCCCAGAGCCAGGCTCCGTAGGCCGTACGGCTCTTGCTCAATGAAAGCGCCTCGTCCAACCAGGCCGCTCCCTTTTTTTGGGGCTGGAAAAAGCGGGCAGATACCGGGAGCGGTTGGGCGCGCAAAATGGCTTCCTTCACGCGTTCCAGGCCCACACCCGTGCGTCCGTTCACCGGAATGACTTCCACTCCGCCCAAGGCCTTGCCCAGTTCCTCAAAGTCTACCGACTGGCCCCGCAAACGCATTTCGTCGTGCATGGTTACCACCAAAACGGCGGGCCATCCCAGGTCCAACACCTGCGTAAACAAATACAGATGCCGCTTCAAATTGGTGCCGTCGGCAATGCCAATTACCACATCCGGACGGTCGGCTTCCGACGGATTGACCAACGCTTCGTACACGACGCGTTCGTCTTGCCCGTTGGGGTGGAGGCTGTAGGTGCCCGGCAAGTCAATGACCTCGGCCAAGGCGTGGTCGGCCAATTTGGCCAATCCGGAACGCTTGTCTACCGTGATTCCGGGGTAATTGCTCACCTTTTGGTTGAGTCCCGTCAACCGGTTGAACACGGAGCTTTTGCCCGTATTGGGGTTGCCTACCAAGGCAATTCGAAGGGCGCGTTTGGAGGTAGACATGGTTATTCCTGTTCGGTTTGCACCCAAATACGCTCGGCCAAATCCCGACGGACGGCCAACTGCCATCCATCTACATCCAAGCAGATGGGGTCTCCCAAGGGTGCCCGGTAATTGATCACAACCCGCATGCCCGGCAAGCAGCCCATCTCCAGCAATTTGGGCGGAACATCGTCCAAACAAAGGTCTTGGATGACCCCGCCTTCGCCTGGGCGAAGATCCGCCAAGCGCTTGAGGCCAGCCATTAGAGCAACATGGTTACCGGTGCCTCCAAGTACTGCTTCAAGGTTTGCAAAAATGCGGCTCCTGTGGCGCCGTCCACTACGCGGTGGTCGCAGCTCAGGGTCAACTTCATGGTGTTACCGGGAACCACTTGGCCGTTCTTGACCACGGGAACCTGCTGAATGCCTCCCACGGCCAAAATGCAGGCGTCGGGCGGATTCACAATCGCCGTAAACTCGTCGATGCCAAACATGCCCAAGTTGCTAATGGTGAAGGTGTTTCCTTCCCAATCGGAAGGCTGCAACTTCTTGTCTTTGGCTTTCTGTGCAAACTGCTTGACCTCGGCGCCAATGGCCTGCAAGGACTTGCCGTCTGCGTGGCGCACCACGGGAACCAGCAAACCGTCTTCCACGGCTACAGCTACGCCCACATGCACGTGGTGGTAGGTGCGGATAAAGTCGCCCATCCACGAGCTGTTGATGCCGGGATGCTTTTTCAAGGCCAATGCGGCTGCTTTCACTACCAAGTCGTTGAAGGACACCTTGGTATCTGCCACCGCATTCATCTGGGCACGGGCGGCCATAGCGGCGTCCATGTCCACGGTCACTTTCAAGTAAAAATGGGGCGCCGTAAACTTGCTCTCACTCAAACGGCGGGCAATGGTCTTGCGCATTTGGGTGTTGGGGGTGTCTACAAACCCTTCCGTGCCGGAGAAAACCGGTGCAGCGGCAGTGGCCTGGGGAACAAACGCATCGATGTCCCGCTTGACAATGCGGCCTCCGTCGCCGGATCCGGAAACCGAACGCAAATCCACGCCTTTTTCTTCTGCCAACCTCTTGGCCAAGGGAGACGCCACCACCCGACCGGCACTGGACGCGGCCACCGGTGCAACAGCCACCGGGGCTGGAGCCGCAACGGGCGCTGGTGCCGCAACGGGAGCGGGAGCAGCAACGGGCGCAGGGGCAGCAGCAGGAGCTGCAACGGGCGCTGCAGGAGCCGAGGCACCGCCTCCAACCAATCCGGAAATATCCTCACCCGCTGCACCCAAGATGCACAGCAAGGAGTCCACAGGAGCCATTTGGCCATCGGCAATGCCAATGTGCAACAAGATACCTTCTTGGCCGGGGAAGGCCTCAAAATCCATGGTGGCCTTGTCGGTTTCAATTTCGGCAAGAAGCATGCCTTCCTTCACCGTATCGCCCACTTTTGCGTGCCATTTGGCAACAACACCTTCGGTCATGGTGTCGCTCAAGCGGGGCATGTTGATTACAATGGCCATGGGGGTACTTATTCTTTAATGAACGGATAGTTTTCTTGAACGTATATGTCTTGCCAAAGTTCGTGGGCTTCAGGGAAGGGCGATTGCTCGCCAAATTCCACGCATTCCTGCACCAGAGCCTTTACCCGAACGTCGATGGTTTCAAAGTCCGCCTCGGAGGCCCACTTTTTGGAAACCAACTTTTCCTTGGCAATCAAAATGGGGTCTTGCTGTTGGTAAACGGCCACCTCGTCCTTGGTGCGGTAGTGCTGCGCGTCGGACATGGAATGTCCCTTGTAGCGGTAGGTCCGGATTTCCAAGAAAGTCGGTCCTCCGCCGGAACGAGCGCGCTCCATGGCCTCGTGCATGGCGTCGTACACCTTGGCGGGATCCATGCCGTCCACGGGCATGCAGGGCATTTCGTAGCCCAGTCCCAATTTCCAAATTTCTTCGTGGTTGGCGGTGCGCTTGAGCGACGTGCCCATGGCGTATCCGTTGTTCTCCACCACAAAAACGACGGGCAGGTTCCACAACATGGCCAGGTTAAACGTCTCGTGCAAGGAACCTTGGCGAACGGCACCGTCTCCCATGTAGGTGAGCGTCACGTTGTTGCGGCCTTGGTACTTGTCTGCAAAGGCCAAGCCAGCTCCCAAAGGAATTTGGCCGCCCACAATGCCGTGTCCGCCGTAGAAATGGTGCTCCTTGCTGAACATGTGCATGGAGCCTCCCTTTCCGCGGGACGTGCCGGTGACCTTGCCCATCAATTCGGCCATGATCCGGCGCGGATCCACTCCCAACCCAATGGGCTGTACGTGGTTTCGGTAAGCCGTAATCATCTTGTCTCCGGGCTCCATGGCCAACAAGGCGCCTGCGAGAACCGCTTCTTGCCCGTTGTAGAGGTGCAAAAACCCACGGATCTTTTGCTGTATGTAAAGCGCAGAAGTCATGTCTTCGAACTTGCGCCAGAACAACATGTCTTCGTACCATTTGAGGTAAACCTCTTTGGTCAATTTTTTCTTGGCCATGGGGACTTTTTTAAAGGCGTGCAAAAATACGCCGAAATCACTTCAAGAGCTGATTCAAATCGAAAAGAGCGCTAAACCGCAACGTGTTTTGCAAAGGCGAGCGCACCGTCTGGTCGGCGGGGAACAAATACGCAAAGTCCAGCTGAATCAACGAATACTTGATGCCGAATCCCATGGTGAAATACCGGCGGTTGCCCTTGGTGGGATCTTCGTGCTGGTAGCCACCGCGAACGGCAAACTTTTCGTCGTACCAGTACTCACCGCCCACGTTGACCATGAATTCGCGCAAGAGTTCGGCGGTTCCGTCGGGCTTCGCTGAGGGGTCAAAGGACTGAATAATCCCTTGCATGACACTGACTTGGTCGTCTTTGCCGGCAATGATCTCGGAGCGGTCTCCGTCCTCGTCCAGGTCTTGAAGGTCGCGCACCGGACGGGTGGGGACGAGCAATTTGTTGACGTCAGCAAGCAAGGTTACCCGGTTGTATTTGTCTAAGGTCCAATTGAATCCGACGCCTGTGCGCAGGTTGGTGGGGATGAAATCCGAAGAGCCGCTCTCGGTGTATTTGACTTTGGCTCCCAGGTTGCTCAGGGTCACACCGCCGGTCCATTGGCCTTTTTGGCCGTCTTCCATGTTGAAGGAATTGCCCTTGTAGAAAAACGAAACATCGGACGCTACGGTAGTCGCTGCCTTGGTTTGCAAACCGCCCACCACTTGGCCTTGGGTCAAGTCGGACAAGGCGCCGCGCAGCGAAATTCCCGCAGACCAATTTTGGTTCAACTGCAACGCGTAGGCCACGTCAGCGGCTACCTCGTACGGACGGAAGGTGCCTTGCTCGTTGCCGTTTTCGTCGCGGAAGGTGATGTCTCCCAGGGAGAAATACCGGAGGCCTACGCCCAAACCGCCGCGTTTGCCCACGCCAAACACCGCATTGGCAAACATCAATTCTACATCCGGAACCAAAGCACGCAACCAGGGGGTGTAAGCCACTCCGCCCATGGCGTTTCCTTGGCCCACCCACGCCAATTTGGCTGGATTCCAATACAGGGCATTGGCATCCACCGATGCCGCCACTCCAGCGTTGGCCATTCCGCCCATCCGGGCATCGGGGCCAATGTTGAGCATGGGCATGGCCGACGTCACCACGTTCAATTTGGACGCGTACGGATTTTGGGCCACGGCCTCAGGTGCTGAAACACAAAGGATTCCAAGCGCAATAGCGCTTCGCAAAGCGTTTTTCATAGGGTGCAAAGATACAGGTTCCATAGTGGGATTCAAGGGCATTTTAAGTCGGAAATCATCAAGGAATGAGCACCAAGCGTTCGGCTTGGGTTTCTTTTTCTCCTGTGAGGGAAGATTTGGCCTGCAGACGCACCCAGTACCACCCGGAAGGCAGCGGGCCTTGGGGAGAGTCGTTGAGGTCCCAAGTGAGCACCTCGGTCCGGTTGCCTTGGGGAGTTCCTTCCCACTCGTTCGTGCGCACGGTGCGGCCGTCGGGTGTATGCAAGGACACCGAAACCTCCAGCGGACGACCGTCTTGGTTGTGAGAAAAGGCAACGGTCACTGGGCCTGTGGAGGGATTGGGGTACAAAAACAACTGGTCCAAGCGAAGCAACTGCCCGCTTACCACCACGAAGTCAACGCTGCCTACGGCCGGATTGTTGTACGCATCCCACGCCCGCACCGAAAAGGTGTGCGGCCCTTCTGTCAAGTCCGAAAAAGGAAGGCGAACCGTCCCCCGATCGAACCGATCCAAGTCCGACTCGTACGCGTCGTTCAAAACAACGGCTTGGTCCCACCGGCCGTCCAAGGCGCCCAGTATATCGTGTCCGATCCCGTTGCCCACGGCATTGATGCCGCTGGGGTCAAAAAGCCGCGCAAGGCCCGTTGGACTTACCCCGGTAATTCCTCCTGCTTGAAACAACGTATCGTTCATGTAGGCCACAATGGTAGGCCCCCCTGCATCGACGGGAGCGTCGTTCCGCAAGCCCCCTACCCGGATGTCCGTGCGCGATCCCACCCCGTCCGAGGTGTCGTTGTACACGTAGGCCGTCAACTTGCCCGGCCCCACATTCAAGGCAATGTCCAACGGCACCCGGAAACGCACCGTAAACCGGCCGTTTTTCACCGACACCCGGCCCCGGTACACTGCATTTTCTTGCAATAGAAAAGGAACCGCCACCCCTTGGTCGTCGTTGACCAGCGTAGACCGTTGGACTTTTTTGTCCAACAACTCAATCTGGGCAAATCCTTGGTACGAGGGCAAAAACTGTCCAAAATCGTCCACCACGTACCCGGATGCGGACACTTCCGCCAACGCTTTCAAGGTGTCCGATGGAGCGGTCCCAGCAGCGGGGAGCGCAGATCCATTTAGGCTGTCCCAAATTGCGCCGTACCGAGGTACATTCAAGCGCAATCCAGGATCCCCCAGAAGCGTAAAGCGCATTTTATCGTTGCTTTTTACCCCGTTCTTGGCTCCCCGCACAATCTGGCCCAGGGTGCGGTACCGGTTGTCTTCGCGCTTGAACAACTCGGAAAAAATCGAATCGTTCATCACCGCTCCTTCAAAGGCCCCGACGACCCGGGTGGTGGAGAGCAGGGCGATCGCGCCGCCCGTAGGATTGATTAACATTTCCTCCCCTGCACTGCGCCGCATGGGGTCGTCCAGCCGGGAAAATTCGCACGTAATCGTCACCACCAAAGGAAGGCGGTGCCCGTTTTTAAACGACTTCACGTCCTGCAGCTGGAGCAGGTTTTCCGAACACCAGCCCACTTCCCCACCGTGGCCCAAGTAACTCGTTACCAAATTGCCTTCTTCCAAGGCCCGAAGCAGCTGCTGGCGCGCGGCCGGATACGACTGGCTGCCCGACGAACTCTGCTGCAGAAATGCGTCGGTGTAAATCTTGCTCACCGTCATAAACGGCAATTCCGACTCTACCCGGTTGGCCAAAACCTCCTGGGCTGCTGAAAACGTCGACTCCCAACCGGCATCGGCATCGTCCGCCACAAAAACCAAGCGCTTCCGCCAGGGACCCAACGCCGTGGTATCGGTGGCATACCCCATGATTTTATCGACTTGTTCTTGGGCTTCCTCCAGCGAAATCACCGGCAGCCGACCGATGCCAATGTCCAACCCTTGGGACGTGAAATTGGCGCCTTCGTTGGGGTCCAAATACCCAATAAAGTCGTCCAAACAATACGACGAATAGAGCGAGAAACTGGCTACGCTTTGGTAGATAGGGACAAAATTGTGCTTATTGGCCAGACGGTTTTTGTAGTCGTAGGAAGCGTCTCCCAGCAAAACGACGTACTCCGGCCGGTCTTGCGGGGTAGTCGCAGAGTCGCGGAGCTCCTTCAAGAAGTCGCGAATGGCCACCAGGTCTTGGGCTCCGCTGCTGTATTCGTTGTAAACCGTGTTTACTTCCACCACGGCCGTTCGGTAGTGGCTGTACCCGCGGTGAAATTCCGCCAAACGCTCGGCTGCCGGGAGGAAGGCCTTGGGCGTTAACACCACATAGTCTACGTCGCGAATGGCCCGAAGGTTCTGGTTCTCCACCCGCCCCTTCAGAGCCGGAGTGACCGCCTGCGAGGGGGAAAAAACAACAAACGTCCGGGCAGAATCTTGCAGGGCCGCAAAAAAAAGCACATTGCCCGTCCGGGTCGCTGGCCGTTCCCGGTACCGGCCCAAACGGCTGCCTACTTCCCAAACCACGGCTCCCGGAGCCGCTTGCTGCACCTCGTACACCACCCGGTGGACGGAATCCGACGGATTGCGGATCCACACCGGTTTTTGGTACTGCACCAAGGGAACATCTGCTTCCGCTCGAATCCAGTCCAAATGGGCAATGGCCCCCGAAACACTTCCGCGGTCCAAGGCCATCGTGTAACTCGGAACCCCGGCAACGCCTGGCTGGTGCACACCGTTCAGCAAAACCACCGCGGCCACATCCGCACCAGCGCCGGTTCCAATGGGATTGCCTTGGACCGACGCAACCTCTTGGCCGTTCCACTGCCACACCAGACGGGGTCCCATTTGGGTGGTTCGCATGGCCGCCCGGGCTTGAAATACCACCTTGCTCGCAGCGTCCAGCGGAGGCAAATCCAAAAGCGCCGGGTGCACCAACGTGTAGTCAAACAATTCCCCAAACCACTGCCTTCCCGACCCAACCAAATTTCGCTGTTCTTTTTCGTGGAGGGCCAAGGCACGGGTTCGGTTGAGCAGGCGGTCGGGAGTGCCCGTGACCGCAGGCGCGGTGGGCATCCGCGTACCCCCTTGGGTGGTCGTTACAAACGCAAAGGCGGTGTCCGAATAAATATGCTGAACATGCTCGTACCGTTTCGACGCAGGGTTGTAATTCCACACATGGGGAGATGAGCCATAGAAATACAGTACGTCGGATGCGTCAAATTGCCCGTCGCCCCCGTCGTCCATCCGTATGGGCAAAGACTGCAACCCCGTGGGACGCGCTATGTTGTTGCGTTCAGGGAGCATCCCCGTGGGGTTGTGGTACAAACCGACGGAGGCCGATGGCCACGGTCCATTCCCCATTCCCAAGGCCGTTAAGTCGCTGCCTTTGAGAGCGTAAACCCCATCGCTCACCCAACCCACTTTGGCCCAATCTCCTGCCGCCAAGGGCGACCCTTGGGACCATGCCGATGAAGACATCAGCACGAAAATCAAAAAGGAAAGACGAAAAAGAGAAGAAGTGCGTTTCATAGTCAATGGGGTAACGCCCAAATGGTAAATTTGGTGCGTCAAAATTCCACCTTTTTTACGAGAAATGCGGAAATGTCGTATTATTGTGCTTCTTAAAATGCGTGCAGAATGGCCTTAAAGCGCCTTATCGTATTGGCTATCACCGGAGTTAGTGCCTTTCAGGCATGGGCGCAGGATCCCCATTTCTCCCAATTTTACGCCAATCCGATCTACCTCAACCCGGCTTTTGCCGGTGTCCAGCAGTGCCCTACGGTGCACGCGAATTACCGAAACCAATATCCCGGTTTGGGGGTGTACCAGACGTACAGCACGTCGGTGGACCAATACGTGGACGAACTCAACGGCGGCTTGGGCCTCTTGATCCTGCAAGACGAATCTGCCAACCGCACCCTGCGCCTCACCGAAGCCTCTTTAGTGTACTCGTACCACCTCAAAGTAAACCGCAAATTCAGCGTCCTGACTGGATTTCAAGGCACTTTCCGCCAGCGCGCTTTGGATTGGGGCAACCTGACATTTCCCGATCAAATTGACCCCTTCTACGGTTTTGTTAAGCCAACCAACGAAATCGCTCCCAACCAAACCACCACTTCCAACGTGGACTTAAGCATTGGAATGGTCGGTTTTACCGAGAAATTCTACTTTGGACTGTCTGCCCACCACCTAACCCAACCCGACGAAGGATTTTTCCGCAACGGCAATCTTCCCATGAAAGTGGGTGCACAAGCCGGAGCGACCTTGCGTTTGGGTCGCAAGCGGTTGTACAACAGTACGGACAACCTGTTGATTCCGAACGTGGTCTACCAAGGCCAAGGCGGAGCCCACCAAATTACCGCGGGAGTTTCCTTCAACCGCGGCCCCGTGAGCGGAGGTTTGGCTTACCGCCAAGCGTTGGGCGCTGTTAGCTACAACCCCGATGCCTTGGTGGTGTTGGTCGGCCTTGCCCCCAACGACGTGCCTTGGCGCTTTGGCTATTCCTACGATTACACGATTTCTCCTCTGAAAAACACCCTCGGCGGCGCCCACGAAGTGACGCTTTCCTACCGCTTGGCTTGCCGCTCGCGGAAAGCCCGTTACAACGAAATCAAGTGCCCCAAATTCTAAGATAAGATGAAAGCAATTCGCATTGTTGCACTCGCTGCGTTGGCTGTTCTGGGAATGGCCTCCTGCTCCCGCTCGAAGTCCTCCACCACGGGCATGAACCTGAACGACAAAAAGAACGGGGGATTCCAGATCAACCTCAAGTACAAGGGACAAAAAACAGGACCTGGCTTGGTGTTCATTGAAGGCGGTTCCTTGATGATGGGCCGTGTGGAAGAAGACTTTCAAAAAGACTGGAACAACCAACCCACTCGGGTAACCGTTGCGTCGTTTTACATGGACGAGAACGAGGTAACCAACGCGGACTACCGCGAGTACCTCTACTGGCTGCGCCGTGTGTACGACTACGATTACTACCCCGAAATTTACACGTCGGCCTTGCCCGACACCTTGGTTTGGAGAAACAAACTGGGCTACAACGAGACCTACGTTGAGAACTACCTGCGTCACCCTGCCTACAACTTCTACCCCGTGGTTGGCGTTAACTGGCTGCAATCCATGCGCTACTGCTCTTGGAGAACCGACCGGGTGAACGAGCAAATCCTCATCGACAAAGGCGTACTCCGTACCCTCTACGACCAAAAAGACGACCAAAACTTCAATACCGAAACCTATTTGTACAAGCCGAACGAGTACACGGCTCAGAACAAGAAGGGCTTGAAGGACCTGAACCCCAACAGCGGATACGGCAAAGAAGGCCGCCCTGTGCGCATTGAAGACGGCATCTTGTTGCCGAAGTACCGCCTCCCAACCGAGGCCGAATGGGAATTTGCCGCTTACGCCGAGGTGGGCAACCGCGTGTACAACCGCACCATCGACCGCAACAAGTACTCCTGGAACGGTTCCAACGTGCGCAACGGCGAGAAAAAAGAGCGCGGCGACATGCTGGCCAACTACAAGCGCGGCCGCGGAGACAACATGGGTACGGCGGGTTACTTGAACGACCAAGCCAACATCACCATGCAGGTGCGCTTCTATCCTCCCAACGACTACGGTTTGTACGACATGGCCGGCAACGTTTCCGAGTGGGTTTTGGACGTATACCGTCCTCTGAGCGGCAACGACATGGCCGACCACCGTCCTTTCCGCGGCAACGAGTTCAACCAGTTTGACAACGACTACCAAGGCCTCGGCGAACTGTCCGTCCTGACGGAGCCCCAGTACGACAAGGATTCCAACGTTGTGCGTCTACCCGGCCAATTGCCCTCCAAGGCAGTTACGTCTGAGCAAAACCTCAAGCGCCGCAACTACCAGCAGTCCGACTACCGCGACTACTTGGACGGCGACGTGGAGTCTTCCATCTACTACGAAAAAGGATTGGCAGAAGGCGAGCCCGCCATGTACGCCTACGGTTCCTCTACCCTCATTGGCAACCACACCCGCGTGTACAAGGGTGGATCTTGGAAAGACCGTGCCTACTGGCTCAGCCCAGGCACCCGTCGTTACTTGGAGCAAGACCAAGCAACCGACGACCTCGGTTTCCGTTGCGCCATGGACCGCGTTGGATTCCAGAACGATTCCAGCAAGCGCACCAAGCGCAGCAAGGAAGTCAAGCGCAAGACCTTCCGCCGTTACCGCATGTAACCGCACACGACTTTTTAAAAATGCCACCCCCGGGTGGCATTTTTTTTGCGCACCCTTTTTGCACCTTTGTACCATGGAAACCTCCGAACTCCACACCCTTTTCTTGTCGTCCACCGGCGTGCAAATCGACTCCCGAACCCTGAAACCGGGTTGCCTTTTTTTTGCCTTGCGCGGAGATCGTTTTGACGGTCATGCCTTTGTGGACCAGGCCTTGGAACAGGGAGCTATGGCCGTAGTGGTGGACCGAGCTGAGTACGCCAACGGTCCCAACCGTATGCTCGTGGCGGATGTCTTGAAAGCGCTTCAGGAACTTGCATCGTACCACCGCCAATCCTGGGGAAAAACCGTCGTCGGACTAACGGGCAGCAACGGCAAAACCACCGCCAAAGAATTGTTTGCCCGGGTGGCCGGCAGCTCTTTGTCCGTTTGGGCCACCCAAGGAAACTTGAACAACCACATCGGGGTTCCGCTTACCCTCCTCCAATTGAAGCCCGAACACGATGTGGCCGTGGTGGAAATGGGCGCCAACCACCAGCGGGAAATCCACGAATTGGCCGGAATGGCCCGTCCCAACTTGGGGTACATCACCAACTACGGCAAGGCCCATTTGGAAGGCTTTGGGGGTGTCGAAGGCGTCATCAAAGGGAAGTCCGAATTGTACCACCGGTTGCGGGAATGGAACGGCACGGCTCTGGTCAATGCAAACGACGAAGAGCAACTGCGGCAATCGGAAGGATTGGACCGGTATACTTTTGCCGAAAAAGGGACGTCGGGCTTACCTGTGGACGTGGAATACATCCCTCAACCCGCCGACGAACAGGGATTTTCCCGCATTGAAGCACGGGGAACAAACGTGGGCAGTCACCTCACGGGGACGTTTCAAAACACGCACTTGGCAGCAGCCATGGCCCTTGGCCAGTGGTTGAACCTGCCCGCAGACCGGTGTGCCGAGGCCATCGCAAGCTATGTGCCGCAAAACAACCGAGCAGAATGGCGCGAGACCGACAAGAACCGCGTGTTGCTGGATGCCTACAACGCCAATCCCAGCAGCACCCTGGCTTCGCTTCAAGCGTTTGCCCTCCGGTCGGACTTGAAAAAGCCCCTGGTTATTTTGGGGGACATGTTTGAGCTGGGCGAATGGGCCGCAACCGAACACCAAGCCATTTTGGACTGGCTGGCGCAGATTGCTCCCCACTTGGATGTTTGGACCGTTGGGGCGCATTATGCAGGCTGCAAGGCACACGGGGCAACGCGAACCTTCTCGTCTACCGAAGAGGCTCGGGAAGCACTTCAGGAGGCTTCCTTTGCAGGCCGGACGGTCTTGATCAAGGGCTCTCGCGGCATGGCGCTCGAAGCCCTGCTTCCAGCACTCTAAGGAGTCATTTAAAAAGACAGGCGGTAACCCGCGGTGAGTCCCGTACGGAACGGAAGCTCTTCGTCGCGGGTGGGGCTATCGTACAACGGCGCAAAGCCCAGGTCCAAAACGGCTCCCAGGACAAACCGACCCGAGGTTCCCACGGCGCGGCTCCCTTGCACCTGAATGCCTCCAGACCAAAACCGTTGGGTGGCTTGTTCGGTCCAGTCGTTTTCGCCTGCTTGAAAACGGCGCAGAAAATTCACTGCCGTGGAGGGCCATACCTCCAGATTCCAGTTTTCGCTAACCTCGGAAATGAAACCGGCCCGGAAAGGTACCGACGTGTAGTCGCCGCGGTACATCAAAGGTTCCACCGACAAGAGGGGGCTAAACTTGGCCGAGTATCCCCATCGGTTGCTTTCGATGCCGGCGCCAAAGTGAAGCGCGCCTTTCAAAGCGATTGCGCCAAAAACCCCGCCCCCAAAATTCAACCCAGGCCCAAACCGGTTGTTCTCAGGGTTGGGGATGGTTCCGTCGGGACTGGTGGACAACCGGCGCAATCCGACCAATCCCGCTCCCCGCACTTCAATAAAGCCCACTTTTGACTTCAAATCGCTGTCTGTGTAAAAGATGGGGGTCGTTGTTTTTTGGGCCTGCAACGCACCTTGGACAAAGAGGAGACCCAAAAGGGTAAACACGATCGCCTTTTTCATAGCTGAGCAAGTTGGGTTTTGAATGCGTCGAAGGCAGCGGAAACCCCTGCCGGATTTTTCCCGCCAGCAGACGCGTAGAACGGCTGACCGCCGCCGCCGCCTTGCACGTGGGATGCAATGGGCTTGATCCACGCTTGTGCCGATGCGCCACGGGCCACCAGGTCGTCCGAAAGAGCTACGTGCAGGTTCACCTTTCCGTCAGACAAAAGCGCCAGGAAAACGGCTGTTAACGGTTGGGCTTTTAGCGCAAAGCACAGATCCTTGGCCACACCGTTGTCCAACGCACCGGTGTAGGACATGCACTGGACGGCACCAATGCGTTCGGCATTCTGGACCATTTGGTCTTGGAGCCCAGCTGCCTTCTCGCGCTGCAGTCCTTCCAACACCTTGGCTTGGCTGGCCAATTCGGCTTTCAGGGCCTGGACGGCGTCCAAGGGGTTCTGGGCGTTGTTTAGGGCCTCTTGAACGGACTTCCACTGGGCCAAACGCTCGTTCACATACTCCAAGGCCACTTCGCCGCAGACGGCCTCTAAACGGCGCACTCCAGCCGCTACGGCTCCCTCGCTGGTGATTTTGATGAGCCCCAAAGAACCGGTCGCCGGCGCGTGCGTGCCGCCGCACAATTCAATGCTGTCTCCAAACTGGATTACCCGAACCGTGTCGCCGTATTTCTCGCCAAACAAGGCCATGGCGCCGCGTTTTTTGGCGGCATCCAAGGTGCTGGCTCGGTCTTCCAGCAAGCGGTGGTTGGCGCGAATTTCGGCGTTCACCAGCCCTTCCACGTGGGCCAATTCTTCGGCAGACACCTTCTGAAAATGGGAAAAATCGAAGCGCAGGCCGTCTTTGGAAACCAAAGATCCTTTTTGTTCTACGTGGGTGCCCAGCACCTGGCGCAATGCCGCATGCAGCAAGTGGGTGGCGCTGTGGTGCGCAGCTGTTCGGCTGCGTGCGGCGCTGTCAACCTCGGCACGGACGTCCGCCGTCCAATCCGTGGCTTCGGTATCCACATAATGCACAATTTGACCGGTTTCTTTTTTGGTGTCCACCACGCGAAGCGTTTGGGACCCCACAACCAAAACACCCGTATCCCCTACTTGACCGCCGCTTTCGGCGTAAAAGGGAGTTTGGTCCAACACAACCTGTACCAACTTGGCTTTGGCAGACTGCACCTTGCGGTACCGAACCACGCGGGCGTCGGAACGCAGCTGGTCGTAGCCTACAAAACGGGAGTTCTCTCCGGCGTGAACCTCCATCCAATCTCCGGTTTCTTGGGTGGTCGCAGCGCGGGACCGCTCTTTTTGGCGGGCCATTTCGGCTTGAAAACCGGCTTCGTCCAAACCAAATCCCTTCTCCCGCAAAATCAACGACGTCAAATCGAGCGGAAATCCAAACGTATCGTAGAGGCTGAAGGCCTTTGCTCCGTCCACCGTTCCGCCGGGGGCCAGGGTGGCCATGGCCTCGTCCAAAAGGCGAAGGCCCTGTTCCAAGGTGCGCAAAAACGCGGCCTCTTCTTCTTGAATGACTTGGGTAACCAGGCGCTGTTGGTGGCGGATTTCGGGGAAGAAATCGCCCATCTCCCGGGCCAAAACATCGACCAATTTGTACATAAAGGGCTCTGTGCAGCCCAGGTAGCTGTACCCGTAGCGCACCGCACGGCGGAGAATGCGTCGAATCACATAACCCGCACCCCCGTTGGACGGCAGCTGGCCATCGGCCACGGTAAAGGCAACGGCACGGATGTGGTCGGCAATTACGCGGAAGGCCACATCGCCCAAATGCGTTTGGCCCCGCTTGCGGCCGGTCATTTCCTCCAGGGCGGCAATCAAGGGCTCAAAAACGTCGGTGTCGTAGTTGGACTCCTTGCCCTGAATCACTTGGCAAAGGCGTTCGAATCCCATGCCCGTGTCCACGTGCTGGGCGGGAAGTTTCTCCAAGGAACCGTCGGCCTTGCGCAAAAATTCCATGAAGACGTTGTTCCAAATCTCAATCACGCGGGGGTGGTCGTTGTTGACCAACTCTGCGCCCGAGACAGCCGCGCGGTCAGCGGCGGGCCGCATGTCTACGTGGATCTCCGAACACGGACCGCACGGACCCGTATCCCCCATTTCCCAAAAATTGTCTTTTTTGGAACCGTACAAAATGCGGTCCTCGGCAATGTATTTTTTCCAAATCGCCTTGGCCTCCTCGTCCGGAGCCAGTCCGTCGGCGGCATCGCCTCCAAAAACCGTCACGTACAACTTGTCCGGGTCGATTTTGTAGACCTCGGTCAAAAGCTCCCAGGCCCAAGCAATGGCGTCCTCTTTGAAGTAATCGCCAAAACTCCAGTTCCCGAGCATCTCGAACAACGTATGGTGGTAGGTGTCGTGCCCGACTTCCTCCAAATCGTTGTGCTTGCCAGACACCCGCAAGCATTTTTGCGTGTCCGCAATCCGCGGATGCTGCACCGGCGCGACGCCCAAGAACACATCTTTGAACGGATTCATGCCGGCATTGGTGAACAGCAAGGTGGGGTCGTCCTTGATGACCAGCGGTGCGGATGGTACAATCGTATGCCCTTTGGAGG
Source organism: Schleiferiaceae bacterium (assembly GCA_044239185.1). Classification (GTDB taxonomy): domain Bacteria; phylum Bacteroidota; class Bacteroidia; order Flavobacteriales; family Schleiferiaceae; genus CAMDTE01. Next base: position 15,793 of record JBIIBX010000011.1, read on the forward strand.
CAAAAAAATCAAGAAAAGTTTGTCGGATTTGGCGCGCGGTCATGTTTGCTATCTTAGAAGCTTCAAAAATAGGGCATAAACCAGGACCGTGGCGCGCAAAACCAAGTACTACTACGACCCCCTTTCCATGGCGTTCAAAAAGATTGAACGCACGTGGAAACACTGGGTACGCGATGTTTCGCTTTTTGCACTCACCTCCAGCCTGGTGGGGATCTTCCTTTTTTTCCTTGCCTCCACCCTCTTTGACTCCCCGCGCGAGAAACAACTCCAACGCGAATTGGACGAAACGGGCTTGCAAATGGAGGCCTTGGAAGAACGACTCGACGCCATGGACGAGGCCCTTTCCGACATGGAAACCCGGGACAACGAGGTGTACCGCTTGGTCTTTGAAACCGACCCCCTTCCCCACGAATTGCGCCGAAACATCGGCAACACCGACCGCCGCTACGCCCAAATCCGTGGCATGAGCAACGGGGCCCTCTTGGAACGGGTAGACCGCAAAGCGGAAGAGCTAGGGAAACGGTTGTACATCCAATCCAAATCCTTGGACGAGGTTGTGGCCCTGGCCAAGAACAAAGAACAATTGCTCGAAGCCATTCCCGCTATTCGCCCCGTGCCCGCCAAACGCAATGTTCGCCTTGCTTCGGGCTACGGCTACCGGGTTCACCCCATTTACAAAGTCCGAAAAATGCATACGGGCATTGATTTTACGGCCAAGTCCGGCACGCCCATTTACGCATCCGGCAACGGCACCGTCGTGCATCCCGGTGACCTCGGCGGCAGCGGCTACGGCATTCAAATCGTTATTTCGCACGGGTACGGCTACCACACCTTGTACGCCCACCTATCCCGCGCTGTTGCGCGCCCTGGGCAACGGGTCAAGCGGGGCGACCTCATTGGCTACGTAGGAAGCACGGGCCGCTCCACCGCGCCCCACCTCCACTACGAAGTCATCAAGAACGGGCGCAAAATCAACCCCATTAACTTCTTTTTCAACGACCTCACCGCGGCAGAATACGCCGCCTTGGTCGAAGAAGCCAACCGCACCAACCAGTCCTTCGACTGAAGCCAGAATGCAGCATCCCCTGGATGCAAAGACGCAATTAGCTAGAAAATAAGACTTTGTGGAAGGGGCGCCCTCGCGCCAAAACCCGGCTTATCGCAAACGCAGGCGCTGGCCGGCGTAAATCGGACGACGATCGCTGATTCCATTCACCCGGCAAAGCTCTTGCACCGTGGTCCCGTTGCGCTTCGCAATGGAATACAAGGTGTCCCCTTGCTTCACGCGGTACACAGCACTGGGGGCAGGCGGAGCCTCGTGCAGGGCTTCGTTGTCCGCCGTTGAAAGCACCGAGGGTCTGGGTTTGTGATAAGCCCATTTTCCTTTGTAAATCAAGACATTCGGATCCCGAAGCGCGCCTGTTTTGAAATCAATGAGGAATTCGGGATTGAACGCCGATCCCATGTACCTTACTTCGAAGTGCAAATGCGGACCTGTAGAACGTCCTGTGCTCCCGCCCAGTCCAATGGGCTCACCGGCTTTCACGTAATCGTTGGGATCCACAAACAAGGAACTCAAGTGGCCGTAATAGGTTTCAATGCCCGAAAAATGGCGCACAACTACCAAATTGCCGTAGCCTCCGTAGTTGTAGTCGGAATAGCGAATCTTTCCATCAAAAGCGGCGTAGACGGTATCGCCTGTAGTCAACTTCAAATCGATGCCGTTGTGCATCCGGCGGTGGCGCCAGCCGTACGCCGACACAACCTCGCCGCGAACCGGAGTCCGGTACCGCCGGTGGCGAATGTCCGTGGCACAAAGCCACAAGGTGTCCGATTCTTGCGCCCAATCAAAATCCAAAACATGCACCTTGGTGGTGTCCCAATGCTTCCGGAAAACTTCCGGCTCTCGGTATTCAAACCGACGAAAAGCCTTGTCCGATGTTGCGATGCTGTCCAAATCCGAAGCGCGGGATGCCAGAGCCGCAAACCGGTGCGTTTGAGCCTGCGTCGCCACCGTGCCCACGAAGAGGCATGCCAGGCACACAAGGAAATGACGCAAATGAGACAAAATCGGACGTTTTTTTGAGAGAAAGGCGAATGTACAAAAAAAGGAGTAATTTTGGGAGATTCACACGTCGTCTGCCCAAAAACCGCGTTGAATAAGAAAAAATCATGCCAAACATCCCTTCTCATTTCGAAAAACGCTACTACCCCATTCGGGATATAGCAGCCATGTTTGAGGTCAATGCCTCTACCCTGCGGTTCTGGGAAAAACAGTTTCCCGAGCTCAAACCCAAAACGAACGCACGCGGGGTTCGGATGTACAGCCCGGAGAACATTGAAACGCTCCGTCAGATTTATTACCTGGTCAAGGAGCGCGGCTTCACCTTGAAAGGCGCCAAACAAAAAAAACAACAAAATCCTGCCGAAACGGCACAGGTGGAAGATGTGGTACGGCGTTTGATGAAGTTGCGCGAAGAACTTCAATCTTTTAAACAAACGCTGTAATCCGACCTTATGTCACGTAGCACGATCGTCCTTCTCTCTGTTCTCGGTTTTCTGGTTCTCGTTCTTCTTTGGGGCGTAGGACGGTACAACAATTTGGTGTCCTTGGACGAGGGCGCCTCCGGCCAGTGGGCCAATGTAGAAAGTGCCTACCAGCGCCGCTCCGACTTGATCCCCAACTTGGTCAACACCGTTAAAGG
>JBIIBX010000116.1:0-4832 GCA_044239185.1 Schleiferiaceae bacterium
CTGGTGGTAGAAGCCGAGGAGACGATTTTGTAAGACCGCTCGTCCAGCACGTTACGGGAAATAAAAAAGGACAACCTTATCGGGTTGTCCTTTTTTTGTGAGCAATACTGGGCTCGAACCAGTGACCTCCGCCCTGTCAAGGCGGCGCTCTGAACCAACTGAGCTAATTGCCCGGAGGGCAGCGGCGGCCTGCGGCCGCCGCGTTCCATCAGAATGCAAAAGTAAGGCGCAAACGGTATTGTCTGCCCGGTTCGTACAAGCCCAACGCGCGAACATAGGACAAATGGTGGGCATACAAGGCGTTGGTAGCATTTAATACGCGGAATTCCAGCGAGTAACGGGCATATCCAGGGCCTTCCCACTTCCGGCCGATTCCCGCGTTGAGGACCGTAAATCCCGGAGTGCGTTCCGCGTTCCAAACGGACTTTTCGTCGGCGCTGAGTCGGGTTTGGTCGGCATAGGTCTGAGTCTCAGCAGTCCAAAACCAAGATTCTTGGCCCATGCTTTTCAACGTGCCGGTGTAGGTTCCGGTCAACCGGTAAGGCGGCATGGCAGGCAGAGCCACGTCGGTGCGTTGCCAGGCGCTGCCCCGCGAACCCTGGAGAGCGCTGGCCTGAATCTGCGCATCGTGGATGATCCGGTTGGTTAAACCGGCCCAGTGCTCGTAACGCATAAACACTTGAAGGTCGGCGCCCAAAAGAAAGGCGTCGTCCTGGACGTAGTAGAATTTCAGGGTTCCGGAGGTGTCCGACGGGGTGGTCAAGATGTAGTTCCGGAAGGATTTGGCATAGGCAAACGCTTGCACGCCCCCTTCCAGATTTCCCCCGAATCGCAAAGACCGACGCACGCCCAAGTTGGCATGGAGCCCGTTTTCTTCGCGCAAATCGGGATTGCCGACTTCGTACCGCCCAACGCCGACATGCAAACCATCTGCGAAGCGCTCTTCCAATTGCGGGGCCCGAGAGGCCTCGTGCACTTCCGCCAGCAACGTCCACTGCTTGGCGGCACGGTACTCCGCCCGTAGAGACGAGCCAAACAGCGTGAAGGTGCCCGTTTCAAACCGCGTTGCGGCATGCAGGTCCCACCGGTTTGATTTAACGATTTGTTGCTGAACCGTGAGTGCCGTGCTCCAAATACTGCTGTTGGGATAGGTTTGCTCGTGGGCTTTGGGGTTGTTTTGCAGAGCCCGAAACTGGTTGTGGAGACTGACTTGGGTGGTGCGCCACGAGGCGCGGGTTAGGTGTTGCAGGGAATGGATGGCAAAGGCCAATTCCGGATGCTCCAGACCTTCCTCCCCCAATTCAAGTCGGTTGGCGCGGATGTATCCCACCGAGTGGTGCATGCGCGGTCGCTTATTGCCCTGCTCGGCCGTTTCCTCTTTCGACTCGTTTTGATCCCACTTCCAAGTGAGTGCCGTATTCTGGACCTGCTGCTCGTGCTCGTGGTGTTCGTGGCCCGGGAGGGTAGCCGTTTCCGACGTTGGGATGCCGAAAAACCGATCCGTATGGGTAAGGCTCACCGTCGACCTCCCAGAAGGTCCCGCAAACCCCTGTAAATACCGGAAGGAGGCGGTTCGCGCGTGGGTACCATGCACCGTATCGCCGTTGGCATCGCGGTAGTCCCCCTGTTGGGTCCAAAGCACGCCGGCATAGAACGGGCGGGCGACGTCGCTGCCGGTGTTTTGGTGCTCAAAACCGGCTTCCATGCCCCAGGGCTGGGCCAATCCCGCCAACTGCCCTTGGGTTAAACGTCGGCTCAACCCTCCCCACAGAGGTAGGTCGTGAACGATGAGCGCCCCTCCTACTCCTTCGGTACCTAACTCGAGCGAGGGCTGAAGCTGAATGGCACTGGTTCCCAGCAAGGGAAGGTCCAACCCGTGGTCGCCTCCGCCTTGCTGGTTGTCGTAGCGAAAACCTTGGTAGACGGTGAGTATCCGGTTACCTCCAAGTCCCCGAAAGACCGGTTTGATGGTGTGATTCCCTATGTTTTGGACGTGGAAACCGGGTTGAATTTGCGCCAATTGAGCGATGGCCAAAGGCGCGCTGGAAAGCAATCGGTCCGAGGACACAAAGGATTGTGAAATAAAAGAAACCGGGACAACCCGGACGGCATTCAATTGAACGGGAACGAGGGTGTCGGCAGGAGCAGGGCGATTGGACCGGCTGGTTGCACCGTGCACTACCGATACCGCCACCGTGAAGACGACAGCGATTGCATATTTTTTCATGAAAGAAGGATTGCGTGAAACAAAAGCGAAATCAGGCTTTTGTACACGCAGGCGGACCGCGGGGGCTGCTGGCATCCAGCAGGGACGAAAAAGGGAGATCTTCTTGGACAAACGCCGGTATGGCGAATGAAGCAAAGGAGGTTTGGGGCTGCGGGCAGGCTACGGGAGGAAGCGGGGCCACTCCGAGCGAGGCAATGGCGTCAAAATCCAACCAACAGGGCGATTCGTCCCCGGCGTGCAGGTGTGCGTCTTGCTGGGGGCAAACCTCGTGCTCGTGGGAATCAAACGCGTGGTAGGCGGTGTGTACCGACGCCTGAACCAAGGTCCATACCAACGCCCAGGCCGATAGCAGGCCGAGGATACGGTGCAGTATGCGGTTGGAACTAGGTTGAGCCGTCAGCATGGTACAAAGGTAGAACAACGATTTGCGCCAGTCGGTTTTAAACGGATAGAAGTATTTGACGGAGGATACGCATTCCGTCAGGTCGTATTTCCAATCTGCAATGCCCTTACGGCGCGCTTAAATCGATGTAATTCTGGAGGGTCTGAAGGTTGGCGTCGCGGCTCAGGAGCTTGCCGTTGGAGTCGATCAGAAAATAGGATGGGGTGGCGTAGATGTTGAATAGATCCGCGGCGGGGCTGTCCCACTTTTTGAAGTCGCAGACGGCCGTGACAGGCAGTTGGTTGGCCAGTTTTTTGAAGTCGTCCGGATTGTCGTCCAGGGAAATGAGCACGACGGCAATGCCTTTTTTCTTCCAGGATTCCACCCGCTGCGCCAAAAGCGGCAACTCTTGTTGGCAATGGCCGCACCAGCTGGCTCCGAAAACCACCAAGGTGCGGCGCCCGCCAAGGTCGGACAAGCGGTTGGGAATGCCGGATCGCCGGTCGGGATCGTTGAGCAACACGGTACCTTCCAAAGGAAGATTGGGCATTTGGGCACCCGGCTTGAAGGTGCGCAAAGCCTTCAACCGGCGCTGCGTGGCCGACGACAACGAACAGTTGGTAAGCAGGGATTTTTCTGCGGCAAATTCCGCGAGACCCATGTTACCCTGGGCTTCGAGCTGCTCAAAAAGGTAGGTCAACACGGGCTCAAAAAGGGTGGGTTGCGTACTGAGTCCGGGAATCCAGGCCTCAATGTCGGCTTTGGCCCTCTCTTGGGCATCCATCTCCAACATTCCCAAGGATTTGGCCAATTTGAAGGGGGCGTCGATTCGGTCGCGAAGCAGGCCGCTGGTCTCCCAACGGGGATCGGCCATATTGAGGGTTGCCAGGGCTTCGTACCGACGTTGTGCGTCGTCCCCACCCGGAGGCAAGGGCTTGGTACCCAGAACAATGTCACGGGTTTGAACGTACCATTGGAGGAAAGGCAATTTCACCCATTCGGCTTCGGCGGTTGCTTGCGCCTTGAGCAAGGCGAGTCGCTCTTTGTTTGCTGCGGATTGTACTTTGGCTGCACGGGGCAATTGGGGGTGCTGCGCATACCACTTCCCGACGTCCGCCCACCGCGCGTCGGCCACGTCCAAGGCCTCCCGGGCCCCGATGTACCGGCTCCACGCGATCTGGTGTTCTCCTTTTAGGGCTTGCACGCCGGTCTCCCGCTCCAACGTGGTCCCGCTTAACTCTACCACGCTGTCTTGCACCAAAACAGCAATCGCAAATTGCTGGTTTTGAACCAAAAGCGCAACGCCCTTGTAGTCCGACGGGGTCCGAACCTCAAACCGGCCTTCGTAGGTGGAAAAGGTGCTGTCCAACGGCTTAATGCCCAACTGTGAAAAACCGTACAGCTGGATGGGCTGATGCATAGCGCCTGTAATTTGACCGCGAACAACCGTTTGCGCCTGGGTAGCGTTGGGTACTGCCGCGAGCAAACCAATAAAAAACCAGAGGGGTGCTCCAAACTTCATAAACGGGTGCATTATCGACGTCGAATTTAGGGGAAAAGAAAAGGCGCACCGGGGTGCGCCTTTTTTGTAAACATTAATTAGATATCAGTCAAACGCTTGAGTGTTTGTATTGTAACCATCCGACCGAATGCAACGCACAAAGGCTCCATTTCCAACTGCTGATTGAGTATAATTGGAATAGTCGTAACTGGAAACATCGTAGGCTCCCGTTGTAACTTGTAAGACAGAAGCATTTGAGCCATCAACCAAGCGGCTTGTCCAATACAAAGATTGGGGATAAAGGGTATATCCAGTGGTAATTTTTGACTGCAAGCGTCCCTGGTAATTGGTATTAGGCCAATAGGTCGAATTTGGAGAACCTGAACGTATGGTCGACATGCGCAATTTCAGATTGCTAAACCCTGAATTAGGATCACGTGTTGTCATTGAAACTTGGCTACCACCTGGATTGGTGTAATTGTGGGTAATTGAATTCCACGAATTTCGTTCGTTGTCCCATTCATTGCCACTTGGTACACGCCACCCCAATGGACAAGGATTATTCTCTGCATACAATCCCTCCCAAGGATTGGTTGCAGTTAAGGAAGCAGTAGTCCAATTGGTTTCTTCCACAAAATTCGAGGTAGTTGGAGACAGCGTGGAATATTTTGTTTGCGTGACTGCAGAATTGATGACTTGGTGTCCATCTGCACTTCTACCCC
>JBIIBX010000117.1:0-4826 GCA_044239185.1 Schleiferiaceae bacterium
ATGACGCGCACGGCCCTGGAGGCCTACCCCCACGTTCGGGTGCGCGGCCTCATGGGCATGGCCAGCTTCTCGCCGGACGAATCCCTGGTAAACCGCGAATTTGCGAGGCTTCGCGCCTTGTTTCTGGCCGGAAAAGAACAACTGGAAGTGCCCCACTGGGACACCCTGAGCATGGGCATGAGCGGAGATTGGCCCCTCGCCGTTCAAAACGGCAGTACCCTGGTGCGCGTGGGCAGCGCCTTATTTGGATCCCGACTATGAGCACCTTGTACGCTGTTATTGATGTAGAAACCACCGGCGGAAAAGCAGGCGAAGAAGGCGTTACCGAAATTGCCGTCTTTCTGTTCGACGGCAACGAAATTGTGGACCAATTCATCACCCTGGTGAACCCCGAACGGCCCATCCAGCCCTTTGTGCAGCAACTCACCGGCATCACCCCCAAAATGGTGGCCCGCGCACCGAAGTTCCCCGAAATTGCCAAACGGTTGGTGCAAATGACCGAAGGCGCCGTCTTTGTGGCGCACAACGCACCCTTCGACTACCGCATGATCCAAGACGAATTCGGTCGACTGGGCTACGACTACGAGCGCAAAACCCTGGACACCATCCCCTTGGCCCGTCGGCTCATACCGGGTTTGAAGTCTTACGGACTGGACGCCCTCTGCACGGCACTCAACATCAGCAACACCAGCCGCCACCGCGCAGACGGCGACGCCCGTGCCACCGTGGAGCTCCTGCGCATCTTGCTGGCCAAAGACCGGGAAAAAAGCATCGAAGGATTGGCCATTGACCAGTCCCTGGGCGTGCGGGGCGACCACCGCTTCACCCAACAAATCAAGCAGTACCGAGACACCACCGGCGTCTACTACCTCTACAACGCCCAAGGAAAAGTGCTCTACGTGGGGCAGTCCGACCGACTCCGCAACAAAATCGACCGCCATTTCCTGGCCACCAACGAAAAAGCCGAGGCCCTGCAAAACGAAGTGGCCACCATCCAGGTGGAGGAGACCGGTTCCTTGGCCTTGGCCAAAATGCTGGAACACCTGGCCCTGAAGAAGTTAAAGCCCCCTTACAACAAACCCAAAGACCGCTACGCACTCAGCACCGGCCTGTTCTGGATTCACACCGACGACGGCACGTCCGGCACCTTCGACGTCCGCCCCGTGCACCAGCAGAAACCGCGGTTGTACGTGCAACGGACCGGCCACGGCCGGGACTGGGCCGCGGCCTGGGAGGCCCACACCCGCCCCACGCAAACCACCTGGACCGAAGACGAGGCCTGGGATTCGCTGGTAGGCATGGTACTCCCGTCCAACGCCTTGGTGCTGGACAAAGGACGTCGGACCGGCGAAACCACCGTGTTCTGGGTGGAAAACGGACAGCTCCGGGGCTACGCCTGGGTGCAACTGGCCTCCCACATCCAAGCCAACGACGTCCTCCGCCACCAACTGGCCGAATTGCCGGAGAGCACCTACCTGCACGGCGTGTTGCTGGACGCCATCCGCTGGGGAGGATTGGAAGTTCGGACGTGGTAAATCCCTCCGCCCTTCGCGGCCCTTCCTGGTTCCAGCGTTGCCCTTCCTGCCCCTTCGCAGCATAAAAAAATCCCTCCAACCGGGTTGAACCGGCGGGAGGGATTTTTTTATGCTTTAAGGTCTCAGCGACCGGCGGCCGTTTTAAAAGGCAAAGCCCATGTCCACCACAAACTGATTCACGCGGTTGTCGGACGGGATGACCACGCCTCCGGGCAGCGTAATGTTGGAGGTGTACGACGTCAGGTTGCCTTCGTAGCGCACGTTCAACTGCACTTTCTTGCCCAACTGGAGGCCCACACCGGCTTGGGCACCCCAGGTACCGGCGGTTTGGGGATCAAAATTCTGCAGGTCGTTGAAGGAACTGACGTTGGCGCTCCAAACGGGAGCCACAAAGGCCCGCAAAAAGCCCAATTTCACGCCCACTTGGACCGGAAGGTCGATGCGGTTCACGGGGTCCGCTACTACGGCGCCCACTTGGCCCTGTCCGTCGGTAAAGGTCACTTCCCGAGAAAGGTTGGTGTAAATCAATTCCGGCTGCACATAGACCATCAATACTTTGAGGCGGGCGTAGAGCCCGGCGTGAAAACCGCCCGTTCCGACGGCGTCGACTTCCTGCCAGTTGGTGGGCAAGTTGGTGGGGTCAATGGCGGACTGGATGGAGCCGTAGTTCACGCCTATCAGTCCTCCGTATTGAAAGATTTGGCCTTGGGCAAAAGTGCCCGTGGCAGCCAGAAGCCCCATCAGGGCCCATTTCACGGTATTTTTCATGGTTTATTGCTTTGGTTCTAGAAATTTACGACAAATTCCTGAATTAACCGCGCCATGCGGTCTTCTTCTACCAACGGCGCTTTCTCGAATTTCTTGCCCGTCATCCGTTCGTAGAGGGCGATGTAGCGGTCGGAAATTTCGTGGAGGAAGGCATCGGGGAAAACGGGGGGCACCTGGCCCTCCTTGCCCTGAAACCCGTTGGCAATCAGCCACTGGCGCACGAATTCCTTGGACAGCTGCCGCTGCGGCTCGCCGGCTGCCTGGCGCGCTTCGTAGCCTTCTCCCTCAAAATACCGGCTGGAGTCGGGCGTGTGGATCTCGTCAATCAGCACCACGGTGCCGTCGGGGAGTTTGCCGAATTCGTATTTGGTGTCTACCAAGATCAGGCCGCGTTCGCTGGCCATGGCTTGGCCGCGGGCAAACAGAGCGCGGGTGTAGTGCTCCAACTGCGCATAGTCCGACGCACTCACCAGGCCTTGCGCCAAAATCTCCTCGCGGGAAATGTCTTCGTCGTGGGTGCCCAAGGCCGCTTTGGTGGTGGGGGTAATGATGGGTTCGGGCAACCGGTCGGACTCGCGAAGGCCTTCCGGCAGGCCAACGCCGCACAAGCTGCGTCCCCCGGCTGCATACGTGCGCCACGCATGGCCAGACAGGTACCCCCGAATGACCATTTCGACTTTGAACGGCTCGGCTTTGTGGCCCACGGTCACGCGGGGATCCGGCGAGCCCAGCCGCCAATTGGGCACAACGTCCGACGTCGCCTCCAAGAAATACCCGGCCATCTGGTTGAGCACCTGGCCTTTGTACGGAATGGGCTGCTCCAGCACTACGTCAAAGGCAGACAAGCGGTCCGACGCCACAATGGCGAGCAGTCCGTTTTCCAAGGTGTACACGTCGCGAACCTTGCCGCGGTAAAAGTCGGATTGTCCGAGGTTGAGCATAATCAGGGCTTTTCGGGGGATGAGGGGGACGCTGCTTCGGTTGCCGGTGCCGCTGCGGGGACGGACTCGGCCGCAGAAGCAAACGCGCCGGTGGGTGCAGAAGGATTCGCAGAACCGGCGTTTTGGCGGGATTGCTCCAGCCGGTCGTACGCGTTAATGATGCGGCGCACCAACGGATGGCGAACCACGTCGCGCTCGTTCAGGTCCACCCGGGCGATGCCCTCGATGCGGTCGATGATGCGCAGGGCTTCCGGAAGTCCACTGGGAACTTGGCGGGGAAGGTCGCGCTGGGTGGGGTCTCCGGTGATGATAAACCGGGCGTTGCGGCCCATCCGGGTGAGGAACATTTTGATTTGGGCGGGCGTGGTGTTTTGGGCCTCGTCCAAGATGACAAAGGCGTTGTCCAAGGTGCGGCCCCGCATGAAAGCCAACGGCGCAATCTCGATGGTGCGGTTCTCCAGGTACTGCGCCAGGCGTTCCGACGGAATCATGTCCCGAAGGGCGTCGTACAAAGGTTGCAAATAGGGGTCCAGCTTTTCCTTCATGTCCCCGGGCAAGAATCCCAGGTTTTCGCCGGCTTCCACGGCCGGACGGGTGAGGACAATCCGCCGTACTTCTTTGTTTTTGAGGGCGCGCACGGCCAAGGCCACGGCGGTGTAGGTTTTTCCGGTTCCAGCAGGCCCCAGGGCAAAAAGCATGTCGTTTTCCTGCAGGGCCTCCACCATCTTGCGCTGGTTGGCGGTTCGGGCTTTTACCAAAATCCCGTTGACCCCGTGCACAATGACCTCGTCGTGCGCGGCCATTTGCTGCAGCACCTCCGGCCCCGTTTCTTGCACAATGCGGTCCACCTGGGCTTCGGTGAGCACCTGGAACCGCTGCACATGCAACAAAATCAGGTGCAGCTTTTCTTCCAGCTGAGCCACGTCGGTGGGATCGCCCGACAATTTGACGTCCTGCCCGCGGGCCACCAGTTTTACTTTGGGGAAATACGCACGAAGTTGATTCAAATACGCATTGTTCGCGCCAAACACCACAGCGGGGTCGGCATCTTCCAAGGAAATAGACGTCTCAATCAAGGGGGAATCGGTACCTTTACGGGGACAAAAGTACGGCATCCCCATGATAACCCTCACCACGGATTTTGGACCCAAGGATCCCGACGGCGCCGCCCTCTTGGGGGCGGTCTGGACGGAGATGATCCGGCTGGGATTTTCCGTGCCGGTGGTGGACATCACCCACGCGGTTCCGCCGCGCAACCACCTGGATGCCGCCTACATTGTGCGTTTGAGCTACCACCACTACCCCCCGGGCACCGTCCACGTGGTGCTGGTGGACAGCGCTCCGTCCGCCGACGTTTTCCCCATTGCCTATGCGGCCGACGGCCACTTTTTTGTGGGAATGAACCACGGCGGAATGGCCCTGATTCGCCCCGGCCTTCCCCCAGACTCCCTGGTGCGGCTGCAGATTCCCAACCGTACCGACGACGTGCACCCGGCCGAGGCCGTTGCCTGGGCCGCTGCCCGCTTGGCCAAAGGCCAGCCCCTGTCCGACGTGGGCACCCCGCTCTCCTCGTGGAATGCCA
>JBIIBX010000118.1:0-4780 GCA_044239185.1 Schleiferiaceae bacterium
CGACTTCAAAGGGGACACCAAGGCATTGGATCGCATTGCAGAAGTGGCTCCCGAAGTGGTTTCCCACAACATGGAAACGGTCCGCCGTTTAACCCGCAAAGTGCGCATCCAAGCACAGTTTGACCGGAGTCTGGAAGTCCTCCGCTACCTCAAAGAAGAAGGCCACGTGCCCCGCACCAAGAGCGGTATCATGCTGGGGTTGGGCGAGACGGTGGACGAAGTATTGGAGACCATGGAAGAATTGGCCCGTGCCCGGGTAGACATTGTGACCCTTGGTCAATACCTGCAGCCATCGCCGCGCCACCTTCCCGTTCATGAATTCATTGAGCCAGCCGTATTTGAAGCGCTGCACGTTGCCGGTAAGAAGATGGGATTTCGCCATGTGGAAAGTGGTCCTTTGGTTCGTTCCTCTTACCATGCAGAGAAGCATATTCATTGACGTTTTTGCCTTACATTTACAACCCTTCAAAGTGAACAAATCGTTATAAATCGTATGTCCATTTTTACAACCCGCTTCGCTGCATTGGCAGCTGGAACCTTGGCCCTAGGAACGGCAGTGTTCGTTATCTCGAACAAGGAAACAACTCATTATCAACCTCGTGAAGGTGTTTATGTACAGCAAGGCATTCACGGTGCTTTGGCGTACTTGCACTCCTTGCGGGCGAACCAAGTAACGGGGGAGATCGACCCTTCGTGGATCTTGGACGCTCAAGCACAAGCCGATCGATTGTCCGCTGGCAAGACGGCCTCCTTGGAATGGGAGAGCATGGGCCCCGACAACGGCGGTGGTCGCACCCGCGCCATGTTGGTGGACCGCGACTCCAGCAACGTGGTCTATGCAGGTTCCGTAAGCGGTGGCCTCTTCAAGTCCCGCAATGGAGGAGCCACGTGGCGCTCCATGAGCGACCCAACCCACAATTTGGCGGTCGTTTCCATTTGCCAAACGGCCAACGGAGACCTTTACTACGGCACAGGGGAATTCCCGTACATCGGATACGGTGGAGGAGGCTCTTCTTCCACTCCCGCATTCATTGGAGGAGGTATCTTTAAGTCGTCGGACCGCGGCCGCACCTGGATCCGCTTGGCGTCTACGGTTCCTTCGGCTTCCACTCCTGGTGGCGAATGGACTTCGGTGGCTCGTATGGAGGCCCATCCAACGAATGCCAATGTAGTGTACGCCGGGACGATCGGCGGTTTCAAGCGCTCTGCCGACGGCGGTCAAACCTGGACCACCACCTTATCCGGCATGGTTCGGGACATGACGATTTCTTCTTCCGGTGAGTTGTGGGCGGCCAACAACGGCAAAACCATGTTCTCCAACGACGAGGGCTTGACCTGGGTGGAGAAATCCACGCCGACTCCCGGTACCACTGGCCTGCCACGCCGCACCTCGCGCACCCGGATGGCGGTTTCTCCCCAGAACAACGACATTGTCTATGTAGCGCAATTGAGCGGCGACGCATTGAGTGCCGTTTACCGTTCCGCGGACAAAGGGGCCACTTGGACCAAGATTGGCCAAAAAAGCGCTCAGTTTGATCCCATGTGTACCTCAGGTCGGTGCCAAGGGGAGTACGACTTCCTCTTCGCCGTTTCCCCCAAAGACCCCAACCACATTTGGTTGGGTGGTATAACCGTTTGGGATTGGCAACAAACAATGGGCTGGCGCCAGGTTTCCACTACATCTGGTTTTGGCGGAGGGGGCAATCCCTTCTACCTGCATTCGGACAACCACGAGATGGTGTTTGACCCCAAGAACCCCAATACGGCCTACATCGGAAACGACGGCGGCATTTTCAAATCCACCGACCACGGTTACACCTGGACGGAGCGCAACTACGACTACCGCACCTACCAGTTCTACGCGTTTGGCATGGGCCGGGATCGCAAGTTGATTGGCGGTACCCAAGACAACGGAACCACGTATGTGGACGGACGCGGTAATACGGCTGTAGCCGGTAAGCGTTTGTTGATTAACAACGCCTATGCCGACGGTGGCCAGGCCGATATTTCTTGGTTGCGTCCCAAGGTGATGTTTGCGGAAAACCAAAACGGAGATTTGGGCCGGTCGGACGACGACGGGGAGTCCTTCCAGCGTTTTTATTCCCCCATCATGACCGCAGCGGAAAGCCGGGGTTACTCGCTGTCCAACTGGATCATGCCTTACAAGTTGTGGGAGACCACCAACGATCCCGGTAGCATTGATTCTGCCCGTTTTGAAGTTATCAAGTCCATTCGCTCCATGGGCTTTGGAGACGGCATCAAGCGCGTTTTCAAAGGCAAGATGAGCCATCCGCAATCCGCGGCCAAGTTTATCGCAGGAGGATTCAAGGTTTTTGCCGGTCCCTACCTGATGACGGCAGATGCTCAGGGCAATGTAACCGGCGACGGTACCGGTAAATTCTACCCCGACTCCGCGTATTTTGAAATAACGTTCAACAACCCTCCTTTGGCAGAAGTGATCTTGACCTGCGACGTGTACATTCCCGCGGGCTCCAAGGTGCGCATGTCCTCCAACATTGGTGGATTGCCTATTCCTTACACGACGGCTACACGTCTGGATGTTGGCAACGTAGTTAAAGTACAAGACAAGATTCAGTCCATGTTCTTCGTGGGGTTGAATTCACACGTGGATGCCGCAACCAGCTTGAAGTTGGGGGGTATCTTCATGACCCGCAAAGTGCACGATTTCTCCAACACACCGGAGTGGTGGCAAGTTGCCCACCTTCCTGGCAAAGGAGAGCCATTGAGCATGGAGATCTCCAAGGACGGCAACCATTTGTTTGTGGGCACCAACGGTGGTTTCGTTTTCCGTATCAGCAACTTGTTGGCTGCCCGGAAGCAAGCCCAAGCGCACATCGATTCGGTCTCCAAAAATGTACTGACCGTAACCCAGATTGCCAATTTCAACGGTCGTGCCGTAACGGGTATCGCGATTGATCCCGCGAATGCAGACCGGGTGGCTGTTTCTTTGGGCAACTACGGCAACAGCACCTACGTGCAGTTTTCGTCCAATGCATTGGCGGCAAGTGGGGTGAGCTTTGTTCCCAAGCAGGGTTCCGGCGCTTCAGCGTTGCCTGCAACCCCTGCCTACAGCATCACGTTTGACAAGGCCAATCCGAATACGGTGTACGTCGGCACGGAATTGGGCATGTATTCGTGCGCCAACATTTCGGCAACTCCTTCGTGGGTGGAAGAAAACGAAGGACTGGGCCGTGTTCCGGTATTTGGAATCCGCCAGTACCGCACCGACGATTTGTACGATGCATCTGCTCCGGGATCGCAAGCGACCGAAGGCGAATTGTACATTGCTACGCACGGACGTGGATTTTACAAGACGGGTTCTACCGCAGTAAACCGCCCCGTTGGTTTGGCCGAGCGTGTAGCAAACCAGAGCTCCAAGGAGTCCTTGGTGGTGTACCCGAACCCTGCCACGAACAAAGTACAGGTAGAACTCAACCTAAGCGTCCCTGCGGACGTGGTTCTCACCTTGCGCGATGTGACGGGACGTTTGGTAAAGCAAGTTCGTTTGGGACGCTTGGACGCCTCTGTAGACAACGTTTCCTTGGATCTCCAAGGCATCCGCCCCGGACACCATATTCTGACGGTACAAGCCGGTGACCGCGTTACCAGTTCCCCGTTGGTGATTCGCTAAGCGGATTTCCGGTTACTGAACAACAAAGGGCCGCCTCGCAAGAGGCGGCCCTTTTTTTGGATCACCGCCTTAGCAGCCGGTAGGGTTGGGGTGGATGGAGAATAGGCTTTGCCGTTTCCACGGGCTTCTTTATAAGCACCCATGAACCAGCTGTTTAGATTCGTTGCAGTGAATTATTGGGCTGGGCCTTGTACAGTACGATGTACTCCATGCCCCAAAGAGACGGACGAGTGGCAATTCTCGAATCCTACGGAACGAAATGAATCCCAACGAACGGGGAACATCCGAAAAGAGGAGGGGCTGCTTATTTCCCCGCCAACACCCGCGCTACTTCTTCGGGTTTTGGGTTGCGCAGGATAATATTCCCAGCGCGGTCTACCAGCAGGCCAAAGGGCAAGGAGGCAATGCCCAGTTGCCCTACAACAGGATCTTCCCAGCCTTGAAGGGCGCTGAGGTGGTGCGGCCATACCAAGCCGTCATGCTGGATGGCGGAAATCCATTCTTCTTGGGCGTTGGCCTGGTTGGGGGTTCCGTCCAGCGAGTAGGAAACTATTTGGAAGCGCGTGCCTCCGTATTTGGCAAACAAGGCCGCCCAGGCGCGGTTTTGGGCGCGGCAGGGAGGGCACCAAGCCGCCCACACATCAACCAAGAGGTAGTCGGACTTTCCTTGTACGGCGGCAGAGACAAACGGACTTCCGTCGGGTTTTTTGCCTTTGAGGGAAGACCAGGGAAAGGCAGCACCCGGAACGATCTTGGCTTGGGCCGAAGATACTTGTTTGCCACGTTCAGCAGCGGTTTGCAGGGCGCTGACGTCTTTGTGGAAGCGTTTGGCCAAGGGGTGGTCGGGGTAGTGGCGCTCGATGCGCTGGCTGGTTTGCACAAAGAGATCGAGGTCCCGCTCGGGAACCAGGGTGTTGTTTTGGGCGATCCCTTGGTAAAAGGCGAACAAATTGGACAAGGAGGCCGTGTCTTGGTTCATCGCCGCAATAAGCTGGGCCCGATGGCGTTCCAGGGTTTGGCCAAAAAGAATGTTTAAGCCGTTGACAATGTCCGAGTAGTTGGTGGAATCCCGGTACAGCTGGTTGACTTGGTCCAGCGAGTCCAAATCCAGCATGGCCCTGCGCAGGG
>JBIIBX010000056.1:0-8700 GCA_044239185.1 Schleiferiaceae bacterium
CGAGGCCACGGTGAGGTAGCTGAGGCGTTCCAAGGCCACTTCTTCGGCATGGCACGGCCCCACAATCACCCCAAAATCCGAATAATCCACGCCGTAGGTGTCGTGCATGAACTCCCCCACAATTTGGCTGCTGTCTGGCACAATGCCTTTGATGGCGGAGAAGACTTTTTTCCCTTTCAGCGAGACGTGCAAATTTTCCAGGGCAGACTTTAAAAATGCCGACGGTACCGCCAACACAAGGATGTCCGCATCTTCCACCACGGAATCCAGGTCCGTGTCTATGGCCAGGTGTTCCGTGTTCAACTCGACGTCCGTGAGGTACCGCGGGTTGTGGTGGTGCCGTTGGATGTGCAAGGCAGTTTCCGGATCACGCACCCACCAACCCACGTATTCGTTGTTGTTGGACAGCAACTTGATCAGGGCCGTGGCGAAACTTCCGCCGCCAATAACCGCAATGCGCGGGGGAAGCGCGCTCACAACAGAACGTCTTTTACTAAACGCTCCTGCCCCCGTAGAATGACCACTTTGACTTTCTGGCCCTTGGTGAATGCGGCGAGGGCTGTCATGTAGGACGTCATGTCCCGCACCGGCATTCCTCCGAACTCCACCACCACATCGCCGGCGAGGAGCCCTGCCTTCTGAGCCGGCTTGCCGTCCGAAATCCCGGCAATCCGCATGCCGTTGCCCGCGAAGGCATAGTCAGGCACTACGCCCAACGAAACTTTGAAAGACATGGACCGGCCCGCTTCGGGTTCTTTGACTTCTTGGTAAGAGAGTTGCGGCGATTGGCTCAAGGCCTCAACGGTCCCCAGCAAGGTGCGCAAGGTTGCTTCTACGCTGAGCGGTTCAATCTTCTCCACGTCGTCCGAAGGGCGGTGGTAATCTCCGTGGGCGCCGGTGAAAAAGTGGAGCACCGGAATTCCCTGGCGGTAAAACGAGGCATGGTCCGACGCCGACCCGGGGGCCGTTTCTGTTTTCAAGGAATAGGGCAAGCAGGTGCCTTGCGTGAGCAGTTCGTTCCATTCCGAGGCGGTACCCACGCCGCTTACAATCAGGGGGTTGCCCTTTTCCATGCGGCCTACCATGTCGAAATTGATCATGGCAAACAGGTTTTTGAATTCCGCGGGTCGGTTTTGCACAAAGTGCTGAGAGCCCAGCAGGCCGTCTTCCTCGGCACTGAATCCTACAACCAGGTAATTGAACGACTTTGCAAAGGGCAGTTCGTGCAGCAACCGGGTAGCTTCCAAGAGGACGGCAACGCCTGAAGCATTGTCGTCCGCGCCGTTGTGGATTCCGGGTTCTCCGCGGTGGAGGGAGTGTTCCAGACCCCAGCCGAGGTGATCGTAGTGGGCGCCCAGAACCAGGGTTTTTTCTGCCCGGTTGTCCACAAAGCCGCATACGTTTGCAGCTTCGGCCGTTTGGCGTTGTACATACGTTTCCAACTTGGTCCACCCCTTGGGCAGTTCCCGGCGGGGAACTACGACCACCGGCACCGAGCTGGGCCGCGTGCTTTTGTACATCGGGCTGGGCAAAAGGTCGTCTTTTTTCCCGGGCACCAACACGACGCCCACGGCACCGGCACGGATGGCATGGTCAATGCGGGTATCCAGGTCCAGGTACTTGGCAAACTTCCCGTGGGGGCCTTTTCCGTCTGGGGTTCCCGCTTCGATCAAGGCGATTTTCCCCACGACGTTTTTGGTCCGAAAATCGTTGCGTCCTAAATCCGGGGCCACGATGCCATACTTTACGCGTTTAATTTTGCCGGAGGCCGTTCCATTGGTGGTATGGGGATGGGGGTAGGTGTTTTTCCAGGCTGCGCCGGCATACGTCCGGTCGTTGTACAGGCCGTTTTTGGCTTGGGGAAAAGAGGCCAAACGGGGCACGGTAAACCACTGGGAGCCGTCGTCTGCAACGGCAGGTTTTGCACCGTTCTGGTTGAAAACGAGCGAAATATAGGCACGCGCCTTCTCCGCCCCTTCGGTGCCGGGGTAGCGTCCTTCCAGTTCGTCCGAAGCCAGGTACTGAATGTGTTGCATCATCCGGTCCCGGGAGTCGGTCAATGACAAATCGCAGACCGTCTGGGCAGAAACACCGCTCCAAAGGCTTAGAAAGAAGAGCGCAAGGAAATTGCGCATCATTCCGGATTCTTTTTCCATTGGGACAAAACATACAAGCCCACGCCTACGGAAATGGCGGCGTCGGCCAGGTTGAAAATGGGGCGAAAGAAGACCAAGCGGTCGCCTCCAAAAACGGGGACCCAGTCGGGCCAGGTGGAGTCGATCAAGGGGAAATAGAGCATGTCTACGACGTTGCCCAAAAGCGGTGCTGCATAACCGCCGCCCCAGGTGGCCACCCCGCCGTAGGGAACCCACGACTCAAACAGGGGCATGTAGGTCATTCCTCGGTCAAAAATCAGGCCGTAGAAGGCACTGTCCAAGACATTGCCCAACGCACCCGCAAAGAGGAGCGCAATGGCATAGACGAGAAGAGGCGCGGACCAAAAGCGGGGTTCCTGTGCGGACACCTCGGAAGAGGATTTCCACGACTTCCACTCTTTCCAGCCCCACCACCCAATGAACCCAATGGCAATTAGACGGAACAGGGACAAGACCAATTTTCCGGTCATGCCGCCCCATTCCATGCCAAAGGCCATGCCTGGATTTTCCGTGAAGTGCAGGTGGAACCAAGGCAATAGCTCCACACTTTCCCCAAAGGCAAAATGGGTTTTGATCCAAAGTTTAAGGGCTTGGTCTGCAAGCAAGAGCAGGCCAATCAGGGCAAGGGGTCCGCGGGGCAAGGGGTTCACTTATCTTTTTCTCTTGGCTTCCATGCTCAACGTGGCATGGGGAACGAGGCGCAGTCGGTCTTTTTCAATCAACAGGCCGGTCTCGCGGCAGATGCCGTAGGTTTTGTTTTCAATACGGAGCAAGGCGGCCTTCAGGTCGCGAATGAACTTTTCTTGGCGGGCAGCCAGTTGGGCGTTTGCTTCCTTGCTCATCGTTTCTGAGCCTTCTTCGAAACTTTTGAATACCGGTGAGGTGTCGTCGGTCCCGTTGTTCAAGTTGTTCGCGAATTGCTCACGAAGCAGCGCAAGGTCTTGCTCGGCTTTGGCAACTTTGTCGTTGATCAAGATGCGGAACTCTTCCAATTCGGCGTCGGAATAGCGGGCTTTTAGCGCTTGGGCCATGGTAGAGAATGGTTTTTAGTGTTTTGGAAGCGGTGAAGATAGAAAATTACCCCTTGGTCAAAACCATGTGAACGGCGATTCCTTCCACATCCAATTCCGCCGGGGTTCCGTTTGCCGGTGCGTGGTCCAGGGTCCATTCCACGGAAACAGCCAGTACCTCGGACGAAATCCAGTCGGCATGGGCGAGCAAGGCTTGGAGCAGCGCCTCGGGAGCCTGGATCCACAACCGGATGCGGTCGGTAATTTCGAGTCCGGTGTCTTTGCGCAAATTTTGAATGCGGTTTACGGTTTCCCGGGCCCATCCTTCGGCTTCCAATTCCGGAGTAAGTGCGGTATCGACGGCCACGGTCAGTCCGCGTTCCGAAGCGACTTCCAAGCCCGTTTGGACTTCGGTCGTCATTTCGACGTCTTCCAGAACCAAGTCGAACGAACCGCCGTCCCAGCTGAGGCAAAACGTACCGGCTGCCTCCAAGGCATTCAGGTCCGCCTCCGTCAGCGCTGCGATACCGGCAGACACGTGCTTGATGGAAGGTCCGGCCTTGGGTCCGAGGACCTTGAAATTCGCCTTGGCTTTTTTGGTGAAGACTCCACTTCCGGCTTCCACCGGAATCAATTCCTTCATGTTGACCTCGGCGAGTACCAACGCGGAAATGGCTTCCAATTGCGCGCGTCGCTCGGCCGTCAAAACGGGCACGAGCAACTTGCCAAGGGGCTGCCGCACGCGGATTTTCACTTTTTTCCGGATGGACAGCACCAGGCTTGTCAGTCCCTGCGCCAATTCCATTTGCGCCTCCAGCGTTGGGTGGATGAGCGCTGACTGGGCCTTGGGGAAGTCGGCCAGGTGCACGCTTTGCGTTCCTCCCGTGAGGTCGCGGTACAAACGGTCGGCATAGAAAGGCGCCAGCGGAGCCACCAACCGGGAGAGGGTTTCCAAGCACGTGTACAACGTGTGGTAGGCCGCGCGCTTGTCGTCGCCCATTTCCCCTTTCCAGAACCGACGCCGGCAGAGCCGAACGTACCAGTTGCTGAGGTGGTCGGTTACAAATTCTTGAACGGGGCGGTAGGCCTTGGTGGGCTCGTAGTGGTCCAGCTGTTCGGTTACCTCGGCCACCAACGTCTGAAGTCGGCTGAGGATCCAGCGGTCAATTTCCGGACGGTCTTCCACCGGAACCGACGGGGTCTCGCGGGGGTCAAATCCGTCCACATTGGCGTACAAGGCGAAGAATCCGTAGGTGTTGTAGAGCGTTCCGAAGAACTTGCGTTGCACCTCGGTAACTCCGTCGGGGTCGTATTTGAGGTTGTCCCAGGGTTGCGCGTTGGTGAGCAGGTACCAGCGCACGGCGTCGGCGCCGTGGTGGTCCATGGCTGCAAACGGGTCTACTGCATTGCCCAAGCGCTTGGACATTTTTTGGCCGTTTTTGTCCAAGACCAACCCATTGGAAATCACATTTTTGTACGCAACCGAATCCTTCACCAAGGTGGCGATGGCGTGCAGCGTGTAAAACCAACCGCGGGTTTGGTCCACGCCCTCGGCAATGTAGTCGGCGGGGAAGGCCTCCCCGTTGTCCACCGCGTCTTTGTTTTCAAACGGATAGTGCTGCTGCGCAAAGGGCATGGCGCCGGAGTCAAACCAAACGTCAATCAGATCCAATTCGCGGTGCATGGGCTTGCCCGAAGGGCTGGTCAGCACCCACTGGTCCACAAAAGGACGGTGCAAGTCCACGGCGTCGTAGTTGGCGGCAGAAAAATCGCCGGGGGCGAAGTCGGCCAAGGGATTCGACGCCATGTGTCCGGCTGCCACGGAGGCGTCCAAAGCGGCTTTCAGTTGTTCCAAGGAACCGATGCACACCTCTTCTTTGCCGTCTTCGGTGCGCCAGATGGGCAAGGGAATTCCCCAGTACCGCGACCGGCTCAAGTTCCAGTCGTTCAGGGACTCCAACCAGTTGCCAAAGCGGCCGGTACCGGTGCTGGCGGGCTTCCACTGGATGGTCGCATTCAGGGCCTGCATCCGTTCTTTAACCGCCGTGGCGCGGATAAACCAGCTGTCCAGCGGGTAGTACAAAACGGGCTTGTCTGTCCGCCAGCAGTGGGGGTAGCTGTGGACGTATTTCTGCACTTTGAAGGCCTTGTTCTCCGTTTTCAGGAGGATGGCAATTTCTTCGTCTACGCTCAGTTTGGGGGCCTCTTCCGCTGGGTAATAGGCGTTTTTCACGTATTTCCCCGCCCACGGGCCGCCGGCTTGGGCAAGGAACCGACCCTGCAGGTCTACCAACGGAACGGGATCGCCCTCGGCGTTGCGGACCAACAGCGGCGGCACGCCGGCTGCTGCGGCCACCCGGGCGTCGTCGGCACCAAACGTGGGTGCGGTGTGGACCATGCCGGTACCGTCTTCGGTGGTCACAAAATCACCGGGAATCACCCGGAACGCCTGGTCTGCGTTTTCGTAGGGAAGGGCACCGGACAGCAGTTGGTGGTAGCGCAGCCCCACCAAATCAGTCCCCGCATGGGTGCTTACCACCTGCCACGTAGAGCCTTCCTCTTCGGTCTTGAAGTACTGCGAAACCAGGGCGCTGGCCAAAACGACCTGCACCGGGAGGTGGGTGTACGGGTTGGTGGTCGCAATGCGGCTGTAGGAAATGGCGGGACCCACCGTAAGCGCGGTGTTGGACGGCAAGGTCCACGGCGTGGTGGTCCAAGCCAACAAATGCACGGTATCTGCTCCAAACAACGACCGGCTTTGGGCCGACGGCACCACTTCGAATTGGGCGGTGACGCT
Organism: Schleiferiaceae bacterium; assembly: GCA_044239185.1. Taxonomy (GTDB): domain Bacteria; phylum Bacteroidota; class Bacteroidia; order Flavobacteriales; family Schleiferiaceae; genus CAMDTE01. The sequence continues at coordinate 5,964 of JBIIBX010000056.1, forward strand.
GGTATCCGTAACGTCGCGGTAGCATCCCGGTTGGTTCAACTCGTGGGAGCTCAAACCTGTTCCTGCCGCCGGCGAATACGGCTGAATGGTGTATCCTTTGTACAACAGGCCCTTGGCGTGGATCTGGGAAAGCAGCCACCAAACCGACTCGATGTACGGGGTTTTGTACGTGACGTAGGCGTTTTCTTGGTCCACCCAGTAGCCCATTTGGCGCGTCAAGTCGTTCCAAATATCCGTGTACCGCATGACGGCCTTGCGGCAGGCGGCGTTGTATTCTTCGATGGACAGGGTTTTCCCAATGTCTTCCTTGGTGATCCCCAGTTCTTTCTCCACGCCCAATTCCACCGGCAAACCGTGGGTGTCCCATCCGGCCCGACGGTCCACGCGGAATCCTTGCTGTGTTTTGTACCGGCAAAACGCGTCCTTCAAGGTGCGCGCCATCACGTGGTGGATGCCGGGCAATCCGTTGGCGGAGGGAGGGCCTTCGTAAAAAACAAAGGAGGGAGCGTCCGCCCGCTGGCTCAAACTTTGGGCAAAGGCCCCTTCGGCCTCCCACTGGGCCAGCACCTCGCGTTGAACGGCGGCAAGGTCCAGGTTGGAATATTCCGGGTAGCGCGCGCTCATGGCAGGACGGCGATTACTTTCAATTCCACCGCGATGGGGGTGGGCAGGGCGCCGACCTCCACCGTCGTGCGGCACGGGCGCGGGTCGACGTCGGCAAAATACTGGGCGTACAACTTATTGAAAACGCCAAAATCCCGGCGCATGTCGGTCAAGAAAACGGTAATGTCTACGAGGTCTTCCCACCGGGCGCCGTGCTCCTCCAAAATGGTGCGGACGTTGGCCATGACGCTGTGGACCTGGGCTTCAAAATCAAAAGCGCGGTAATTTCCTGCGGCGTCCAATTCCAAGCCAGGAACGCTGGACGCGGCTGGGGCGCTCTTGGGCAAACGAGGCCCAACACCGGAAACAAACAACAGGTTTCCAACGCGGCGCGCGCTGGGATACAGCCCAACGGGCTGAGGGGCATTGGAGGAAGAAGAATCCATAAGGAGCAAAGATACAGCGCGCGCGAGGGACCGCCGAATTTCGTTCGGGCCCACCCACGGGCCCCGCCGGGAACGAACCCCCTTCTTTACCAAGATTGTTAAAAAACGAAAAACGCCGCCAAAATGGCGACGTTTCTCTAACCCTTGTGTCGAAACAGCTCAGAAAAACCAATCCAACAGCACAAAGTTAATGCAATTTTCAAAGTGTAATGTAAACACTAAGTAAATTTTTTATTTTTGTTGGGTAAAACGAACGGAGCAAGGTGGAATGTGCGGTTTACTGCGGGTTGGTCCTTGATTTCTGAGCCTCTTCAAACGATTGCGCGTCCCAGGGCTGCACCCCATCTTCTCCCGTTCGTACTTTTACCCCGTGGCTACTGTTAAAAAACTGGTTGGAGCTGCTGCCTTGTACGGACTGAGCAGCATTGTGGCCCGCTTGCTCAATTTTTTGCTGACGCCGCTCCATACCGCGGTTTTGCCCAAGTCGGAGTACGGAGCATACTCGGATTTGTACGTATTCATTGCTTTTTTGATGGTTGTGTTAACCTACGGCATGGAAACGGCGTATTTCCGATTTAGCCAAAAGAAAGACGCCCAGCCGGAGGCTGTTTACAGCACAGCGCAGCTTTCCATTGGCGCAACTACGGTTTTCTTCTTGCTGATTTTGAGCTTCTTTTACAAACCTATTGCCGAGGTTTTGCGTTACGGAGACCGCCCCGAGTTGGTGTGGGGAATGGGGGCCATTGTGGCCATGGAAGCCCTGGCGGCTGTCCCCTTTGCCCGGCTCCGTGCCCAAGGAAAGGCTATGCGGTTTGTGGCCATCAAGACCGGCTTGATTTTGGTCAATATTGCCTTGAATCTGTTGTTTTACCAGTACCTGCCCGCCCACAATCCGGCCTTTCGAGCAGACACCGTCCAGTGGGTATTGGTCGCCAATTTGGGAGCGTCGGTATTTATGTTGCTGTGTTTGTGGCCGGAGTTTCGTGCCATTCGCTGGTCGCACTGGGACAAGCAGCTTTGGAAGGCCTTGCTGTGGTTTGGATTTCCCTTGCTTTTGGCCGGTCTTCCGGGGGTCGCCAACGAAATGGCGGACCGCTTTTTCATCAAGTATTTGTTGCCCGCAGACACGAGTTTGGCCGAGGTCGGCACGTACTCGGCCGTCTACAAATTGTCGATTTTTCTGGTGATGTTCAACCAGGCTTTTCGGTACGCGGCAGAGCCGTTTTTCTTTAAAGCAGGCGGGGAAGGCGACGCGGGCCCCATGCTGGCACGGACTACGCGGGCCTTTTTGGCGGTCGTCGGACTGGGCATGGTGGCCGTTTTGGCCGGGTTGGACTACATTAAATATTTCATCGCAGAAAAATACTGGGACCACCTGCATTTGTTGCCGATTTTGCTCCTCGCCAATTTGTTTTTGGCGCTGAATACCCAGCTGTCTATGGGGTACAAATTGCAAGACAAAACGGCGTTGGCACTGCGCGTGACCTTGGTCGGGTTTGCCCTGACCGTCGGTTTGAATCTGTGGTGGATTCCCATTTGGGGCATTGAAGGCGCTGCATGGGCCACCTTGGTCAGCTATGCGGGCATGACCGTCGTTTCCTATGGGTTGGGGCGCACCCATTTCCCGGTGCCGTACGAGGTAGGGAAGCTGGGTCTCTATTTGGTGGCTGCTGCTGCCACGGGGTATG
>JBIIBX010000048.1:0-9421 GCA_044239185.1 Schleiferiaceae bacterium
GGCCATTTGCTTCTTCAACTCCTTGCATTGTTGGTTTATGTCTTGGTGGTTTTTGGCGTAGAACGTCCGGACCGCTGGCGCCGATCTGCTCGTTAAACTTACCCCATGGTACACGTCCCCGTCATCAACCGCTCGCCCTATCCCTTGCCCGCCTACGAAACCCCTGGAAGTGCCGGCTTGGATTTGCGCGCCCACTTGGAAGAATCCCGCACCCTGCAGCCGGGGGAACGGACCTTGATTCCGACGGGATTGTCGTTGGCCCTCCCCGACGGGTACGAGGCTCAGGTGCGTCCGCGCAGTGGATTGGCATTGAAGCACGGAATCACCGTTTTGAACAGCCCGGGTACCGTCGATGCAGACTACCGGGGAGACGTGGGAGTAATCCTCATCAACCTCGGGAACGAGCCCTTTGAAATTGCACCGGGGGACCGCATTGCCCAGTTGGTGGTGGCGGCCTACGCCCAAGTGGAATGGGCCCTGGTGGAGACCCTGCCTGAAACGGAACGGGGCTCCGGGGGATTTGGCCACACGGGCACGCGCAAGTGAGCAGGACGTAGAAAAGGGCAGGCGAAAACACGGCAAAGTACCGCACGTGCACACCCTGCAGGACAGGGAACGGGGCCCCGTAGAAGTCCCTTTCGGCCGGTCGCTGAACCCCCAGGATTCATCTAGCATTCACCCCCTTTCTGCAAAATTTACCTACCTTGGTGCCCATGGAACCCCATCACGTTGTCCCATTTGGCTCTCCTTGGTGGTGGGGCGGTTGGTTGATTTTAGCGGTGTATGGGGCCGTCGTTTTTTGGATAGGCCGTTCCACTCCCAAGCCCGACCGAGAGCGTTTTGAACGCATGTGGGGCTGGGTTATTTTGGGATTTTTCGCATTTGGCCAGTTGGTGCAGGTGCTGGACGGAACCTGGTCCCTCCAAGAAAGTCTTCCGCTTCATTTGTGTTGGTTCAGTCGGTTCCTCGCCTTCCTGTACTTGACTTTTCGGCAAAAATGGGCGCTGGTTCCCTTGTTCTTCTGGGGCATTGTGGGCGGATTTCATTCCCTGATGACGCCAGAAAGCACCTTGGGAGGCAGCAGTTTCATGTTGGTGGAATACTACTTCAGCCATGCCGGCATTATTCTGGTGCCTTTGTACACCGTTTTTGTGGGCGGATGGCGCATCCCGAAGAACGGCTGGTTGCACGCCTTTTTGTGGAACAACATTTTGCTCCTGCCCATCTACGGCATTGACCTTGCTGTTGGGGGAAACTACATGTTCCTGGTATCCAAACCCCAGGCAGACAATCCCTTTGTGGTGGGCGATTGGCCGTACTACATTTTGGGTTTTGAGGCGGCTGCCCTGCTGCATTACGGGGTTTTGCGCCTGGTCTTTTTTAACTACCTCGCGCCCAAAACCGTACCCGCATGAACGAGCACCACGTCATTCCCATTGGTTCCCCCTGGTGGTTTGCAGGTTGGGGCATTTTGGTGCTGCAGCTTCTGGTGGCCTACGCGGTTTCCACGTACGCCTCGGACCCTGTACGCCGCCGGTTTGAAGCCACCTGGGGCATTGCCATTGTGGGGTCCTATGCCTTGGTGCAGGGATTTTTGGTGTGGAAAGGGCAGTATACCTTGAGTAATAGCTTGCCCATTCACCTGTGTTCTTTTAGCCGGGTGTTGGCCTTTTTGGCCCTGACCTTGCGCAAGAAGTGGGCGTTTTACCCCTTGTTTTTTTGGGGAATTATGGGGGGCATGCACGCCTTGCTTACACCCGAAAACACCTTTGGTGACAACCCCTGGACCTTTGCCGAGTACTTTTTTGGACATTCGGCCGTCATTGCGGTGCCCATTTACCTGATGGCCTTTCGGGGCCGCACCTTGGAGCGCTGGACGTGGCTGAAAATGTGGGGATGGACCAACGCCCTGGTGGTTCCGGTCTTTGTATTGAGCTGGTTGGTAGACGGCAACTACATGTACCTGCGCGAACGTCCCATCGTGGATAACCCGTTTATCGTGGGAGAATGGCCTTGGTACGTGGTGGGGTTTGAGCTTTTGGCGCTTCTGCACTTTGTTTTGTTTACCGCCATAGCCTACAAGAAAGTCCAGCGATGAACGCGCACGACTGGATTGGGACGGGCCTGGGGTGGTACATCTTTGTAGCCACTTTTCTGGTGCTGTGGTTTGCAGCGCCGGGAGCCAACCGCCCGTCGAGCAAAACGTTTGAAAAAGGCCTCGCCTATTTCATTGCCTTGAACTACGGCTTTTACCATGTGTCAGCGGCCATCCGCGGGGAGTGGACCCTACAAGATTCGCTCCCGCTCCACATGTGCAACTTGACGCAGTTGCTGCTTATTTGGCATTTGCTCAGCGGCCAGCAGTGGGCCTTCCGGATTGCGGCCGTGTGGGGCCCGTTGGGGGGCATTCAAGCCCTCTTGACCCCGGGCATTGAACCCGATTATTGGGTTCCGTTGGTCTTTCAGTTCTTCGTCTCCCACAGCTTGGTGATTTTGGTGCCCATCTACTTGTTGGTACGCGGAGAAAGGCGCTTGCCCCAGCGGTATTTCTGGCCTATTTTGGGATATACCCACGGGGTGGCATTGGTGCTCTATTTGGTGAACCGGTGGGTCGGAAGCAATTACATGTACGTGAACCAGCCCCCGCCCGTAGACCATCCGTTGCTTCACGGGGGATGGCCCTATTATTTGGTATGGATCGACGTCGCCCTGGTGGTTTTGGTTGCCGGATACCTTTGGGCCGTTCGCAAGTACACGCATCCCCGGGTGCATGCCACGGTCCAACCCGTACCGCCCCAAAACGAGGCCGATAAAAGCTGACATAGGTCATAGTTTGCCCCTCGAGAACGGGTGAAATTTGGGGTATGTACAAAGTAATCTGTCCCACCGACTTTTCTGCAGGCGCGGAAAGCGCCGCCGACTTTGCCGTTGCATTGGCCAAAGCATGGAGCGCCCCCTTGGTACTCGTGCACGCCTACGAGGTTCCCCATTCCGACAACCTGGCGCTGGTCCGATTAATTGAAGAAGTCAAAAGCCTTTCGGTGGAATCCCTCTTGAAGGAATCCAAGCGAATCGAAGGACACGGCGTCCAAATTCATACGGAAGCGTTGTACGGCAACGTGGTGACTGTGGTCAAAGACCTCGCCGACGTGGACCCGTGGCACACCATGGTGGTGATGGGTACACGCGGAGCGTCGGGATTTGCGCAAGAACTTTTTGGAACCAATGCCGCTGCGTTGATGTCTCGCTTGCGGTGTGCCGTTTGGGTGGTGCCGCAAGAGGCTCCCAAGCGGCTACCCCGACGCATTGCGTTGGCGGTAGACGGGATTTTAACGCCATCTACAGACCGAGCCTTTGCCAACGCCGTGGTTTTGGCCAAGCGGCTGGGAGCGCGGGTAGAGGCGATCCACATCCACTCCCGCGACGAACAACCCCATGTCGATTGGCCGGAAAAGGAGCAGCGCATTCGCGCACACGGCTTGCCGGTGGAGGTGCGCCAGGCCCCGGACGTGGAAGAGGGGCTCTTGCGCTTTGTGGTGGAGACCCAAACCGAAGCTCTGGCCATTGTGGCGCGGAAGCACCATTGGCTTTTGGAAATGGGCCACCGCAGTGTGTCCAGGATGATGGTCTTCAAGGCCGAACATCCATTGCTGATTTTGCACGAGGACATCTAGCCGTTGGAGGGCGCGCGCTGGGATGTCCAGTCGGCCCTACGAATCCTGCACCCCGTGTTTTCGGTTGTCCAAAACCGTTTGGACCGTCCATGGAATGGCCTTTTTGAAGGGATGCAATCGGTGTTCACAGTCCAGAGAACAAATTCCGCAAGATGTTGGAATACAAGGGTCTGCGTGCACAAAAAATTCCAATTTGTCGTGGAAATGTTCGGTGGCCACGGCTTCCAAAGCCGTCACTTCTTCGTGGGCTTGTTCCAGAGTCACGTACCAGGGCAAGGTAAGGTGGGCGTCGATGTGGTACGATCCGCCGTACTGCACCACCCGGAGGTTGTGGATGTCAATCCACCGCGGATTCCGGTGGCTGGAGAGGGTCGCGATGACTTTGGGCAGGATTTCCATGTCTGCCGCATCCAGCAATCCCGCCAAAGCGCGTTTCACCAGCCGGTGACCGGTGTACAGCAAGATCCCGGCAAAGACAATGGCCAAAGCACTGTCCAGCCACATAAGGCCGGTCCACCAGGCAATGCCCAGTCCCAACAGCATGCCAACGGACGTGTAAGCGTCGGAAAGCAGGTGGTGGCCGTCTGCCTCCATCGCGGAAGAGTGGAGTTTTTTGCCGTGCCGGAGAAGGGCCCCCCCCAAAAAGGCATTGGCCAGTCCGGCCACGGAAACCAGAATTACCCCCGTATTTAGATTTTTGAGCGGAGTGGGGTGAAGAAGACCGCCCACCGCTTCGTATACAATGCCCAGACCGGCCATTACGATCAGTCCGCCTTCTATTCCGGCAGACAGGAATTCGATTTTTCCATGTCCGTACGGGTGGTTTTGGTCCCGCGGTTGCATGGACCACCACAAACTGTACAAGGCAAAGGAGCCCGCAACTACGTTGACAATGGACTCCAAGGCATCGGACAAGATGGCATGGGAATCCGTCATCCCGTAGGCCAAGAACTTCACGGCCATGATGGCGAAGCTGGCGACCAAAAGCCAAGCGGGCAGGCGCAGCGCCTTTCCTTGGACTTCTTGTGCTGCGGGGGATTTTTTCATACCAACAAGGTAAGTCGTTCCTTTGGCCCATGAAACCGGAAACCACGGAATGGCTGGAGGGTATAGCGGCGGACTTTACCGCCCAATCCAATCCAGCGCAGGCCCCGGCCATGGCGGCCTACATGAAGCACCACTTCCCCTTCTTGGGCATTAAAAAACCGGAACGCGCGGCCCTGGCCAAGCCCTGGCTGGCCAAGGGCAACCGACCGGACGTGTCTGACCTGCCGGAGCTGTGCGCGGTCTTGTGGCAGAAACCCGAGCGGGAATGGGCCTATTTGGCCTTGGAATTGACCCGGCTGGAATTGAAATCCCTGCAGTTTTCCGACCTGCCGTGGTTGATGGAATTGGTGCGCAGCCGGTCGTGGTGGGACACGGTAGACCTGCTGGCGTCGGACCGCATTGGGCGAACCTTGCTGCGTTACCCGGACCAGCGGGCGTCGTTCCTGCTGCCGCTGGTGGAGTCAACCAACGGGTGGGACAACCGGACGGCCATCATTGCCCAGCTCCGCTGGAAGAAACAGACCGACGTGGAACTGCTGGAGGCAGCCATCGTCCCGCATCTTTCGTCCACGTGGTTTTTCCACCGAAAAGCCATTGGTTGGGCCCTCCGGGAATACCGAAAAACCGATCCCGAATGGGTGGCCGATTTCCTTGAAAAATACGGTTCGGAAATGAGTGGATTGAGCCGACGGGAAGCCCTGCGGTAAGCGCTTCAGAGCCAAAACGGGCGCGCTACCAACTGCGCCATATCCCGATATCAAAAGGTACTACAAAGGTACAAAAATGCCCAAATTCGCTCAAAATGAACCATTTTTTGGGATTTTGTACCTTCACAGGATAAATCACACGCCATGCCATTTTTCACCCGTTTGTTTGGAATTGCCGCTGCTTTGTTTGTTGCGTTTGCGCCAATAAGCGCATCGGCCCAGATTTCCGCAGACTCCTTGCTGCGGATTCATGCCAAGACCCCGTACATGAAGTACAAGGGCATGACCAAGCAAGAACTGAAGGCCATCCCAAAAAGAGACCGGCCGGACTTGGCAGTGGAACAGGATTTCATGCGCACCCTGGATCCGGTTTTGGGCTACCCGCCCCAGGAGCGGTTGGTGAATGCCCGGTCGTACGCGGATTTGTTGCGTGCGCAAGAGGCCGTTCCCGGTGACGCTTCCAATGCGTGGGTGGAACGCGGACCCAACAACGTGGGCGGCCGTACCCGGGCGCTGGCCTGGGACCCTACTAGCATCTATTCAGGCGGAAATAAAGTATGGGCCGGTGGGGTGACAGGCGGCCTGTGGTACAACAACGACATCACCAGTACCAACAGCATATGGCAAAGCGCCGGAAACCAGTGGGACAACATTGCGGTAACGGCCATTGCCTTCGATCCCGCCAACATTCAGGTGGCATACGTTGGGACGGGCGAAGGTTGGTTTGCGGGGTCCTCCCGCGGGGCCGGAATTTGGAAAACCACCGACGGCGGCAGCACCTGGACTCAGCTGATCAGCACCACCGGATTCTTGTACATCAACGACATCGTAGTACGGCCCGAAAATGGGGTGGGGGTGCTCTACGTCGCGGTCGACGCAAATTACTACATGGGCCAATGGTCTCCTGGATACGCCAACTACGGGCTGTACCGTTCCACAAATGGAGGTTCGAGCTGGACCAAACTCAACCTGAGCACGAATTCGCAGGCGGTGTCGGACTTAGAACTGGACGATGACAATACCTTGTGGGTGGGTACCCGACGTTCACCCTACTCAAACACCTCAGGAGGACAAATTGCCAAGTCCACCAACGGCACCACGTGGACTACGGTCTACACCGTTTCCCCGTCGATTTCCGGCGGTCGGACCGAATTGGCGGTAGGCGGACAGGGGTCGAGTCATCGGGTGTATGCCGTGTTCGAAAGCAGCAGCGCCGCGTTTAATTTTATCAAGACGGCTGACGGGGGAACCACCTGGAGTTCGGTAACCTTGCCGGTCGACGCGGACCAAGGCATTGGCGCAGACTTCACCCGCGGTCAGGCCTGGTACGACCTTATTTTGCAGGTGGATCCCAACAACGCGGAGGTAGTATATGCTGGCGGAATAGACTTATTCCGTTCCACCAACGGCGGATCGAGCTGGACTCAAATCTCCAAGTGGTCCAACAACAACAATTTAGCTTCTTTGAGTTGCCCATACGTGCATGCGGACCAACACGCCATCGTATTCAAGCAGGCATCTTCGAATGCCGTTATTTTTGGTAACGATGGAGGCGTTTTTTATTCCAACAACATTTCGACGGCGGGAACCAATTCCAATGCGATCCAAGCCCGCAACAACGGCTACAACGTAACGCAGTTCTACGCCTGTGCCATGAACCCCGGTTCGGGCAGCGACAATTTCTTGGCCGGCGCCCAAGATAATGGTACCCAACGGTTTACCACCTCAGGAATGAACGCCACCACGGACGTTATTGGCGGCGACGGCGCTTTTTGCTTCATCGACCAAACCAACGCCAACTACCAAATTGGCTCCTACGTCTACAACAACTACTACCGCTCCACCAACGGAGGGACGTCGTTTAGCCAAATCATAACCTCCAATACCGGGGACTTCATCAACCCGGCGGCCTACGACAGCCCCAACAACATTTTGTACTCCAACCTGAATGCCGGTCAAATTTTTCGGAAAGGAAACATGGAGTCTCCCTCTACCGGAACCACCACAACGGTGACCGTGACAAACATGGGGACCGGCACGGCGTCGCACCTGAAAGTCAGCCCGCATTCCCCGGCGGGCACCACCACCTTGTACATCGGAAGCAGTGCGGGTCAGGTCCTTCGGATCCCCAATGCCCACACGGGCACAACCGTGACGGCGACGGTTTTGAATGCGTCGGCTTCCATGCCCGCGGGCAGCATTTCCTGCATCGAAGTAGGAGCAACGGAGAATACGCTTTTGGTGACCTACTTCAACTACGGCCTGACGTCGGTCTGGATGACCACGGACGGAGGGACCACGTGGGTTTCCAAGGAAGGCAACCTGCCGGACATGCCCGTGCGCTGGGCCTTGATCCACCCCACCAACCCCAACGAGGCCATTTTGGCTACCGAACTGGGTGTGTGGGCCACCAGCAACTTGCTGGCGTCTAGTCCTACTTGGGTACCCAGCAACAGCGGACTGGCCAACGTCCGGGTAGACATGCTGCAGTACCGCTCGTCGGACAAAATGGTGGCGGCGGCCACGTACGGGCGCGGGCTTTTCACTTCGAATGCCTTCGCCCAAACGCCCACGGTTCAGGCCTCCTTTTCGGTAGACAACCCTACCCCGTGCCAAGGCGCCACCGTCGCCCTAACCGACCAATCCCTGGGCAACCCCAACGCATGGGCATGGACGGTGACGCCGTCCACCGTGACGTACGTTAATGGAACCAGCGCTACTTCGCAAAATCCTCAAATTCAGTTTAATGCGGCCGGGAATTACACCATTCAACTGATTGCATCGAATGCCCTATCGTCGGATACCAGCATTCAGACCGCTGCAGTGGCGGTGGGACAACTGGGTCTGCCGTACACGGAAAATTTCGAAAACAGCGCCAACCGGGCGCGGTGGACGGTGGTCAACCCCGACAATTCGACTACATGGAACTTTGTTACGGGGGTGACGAATTCTTCCGGGTCAACCTCTGCATTCATCGATAACTACAACTACGTAATCACCGGTCAGCGCGACGGATTGGTCTCTCCTCCCATCTCGCTTTCCGGAGCCAGTGCGGCCACCCTGTCTTTCCGCCACGCCTACCGCCCGTACGACAACAGTTCGGGTTATTCGGACTCCATGGCGGTCTACGTGTCTACCAATTGCGGCAGCACGTGGGTTCGGGTGGCGTCGTTCAAAGAGACCAATTTCACCTCGGGAGGGACTTACCAATGGAATACCGGACCCGGTCTGTCTAGCGCGCTGTTTGCTCCGGCCACCAATGCGGAGTGGTGCGGAAACACCGTGGGAAGCCCGGTGTATGCGTCGTGCAAAAGTGTGAACCTTTCCGCCTACGCAGGCCAGGAGATCCGACTCAAATTCGAAAATATAAACTCCTACGGCCAAGGATTCTATTTGGACGACATTGGCATTACCGGCTCATCGGTAGCGGCGCCCACGGCGACCTTTACCCCGTCGGCCACGACGGTATGTGCGGGAACATCCGTGACCCTGACCAACCAATCGACGGGTTCTCCTACCAGTTATTCGTGGTCGATTTCTCCGGGGACGCACTCCTATGTTTCCAGCACGTCGTCCACCTCCACGTCTCCGGTGGTGCAATTCACCGCGGCCGGGACCTACACGGTACAGCTGACGGCAACGAATTCGGGTGGATCGAATTCGACCTCCCGGACCATTACCGTAACGGGACTCCCGGCGGCTCCCACGGGTACGGCTTCGCAAACGTTTTGCAACAGCGGTACGGTGGCGAGTTTGGTGGCTACCGGCTCTACGATCAAGTGGTACTCCACAAGCACCGGTGGTAGCGCATTGAGCACAAGCACGGCTCTGGTCAGCGGAACCATCTATTACGCCTCACAAACGGTAAGCAGCTGCGAATCTGCTACGCGCCTCGCGGTTACGGCTACGATTAACGTTCCAGCGGCTCCCACGGGCACCGCTTCGCAAACGTTTTGCAACAGCGGTACGGTGGCGAGTTTGGTGGCAACAGGC
>JBIIBX010000120.1:0-4716 GCA_044239185.1 Schleiferiaceae bacterium
GCTGATGCTGGGATACATGGGAACGTCGATGCCGCCGGCCTGGAGGATGGCTTGGTCGCACAGGTTCCATTCGGACCGGTTGGTGGTGGAAATCACGGCCACGCGTTCACCGGCCTCCAGCCCCAGGGCCATCAGCCCTTTGGAGAAGTGGCGGGATTTTTCAACAAACTCGGCGGTGGACAGGGCGTGCCACTGGCCGTTTTTCTTGTTGTTCAGAGCGTCCGGACGGGGGTGGTGCGTCAGGGCGTAGTAGGCAAAGTCAAAAAGGCGAGTAGGTTGACTCATAGGGGGGCAGATTTAATGGAGTGGGGCAGTTGGTAACAAAGAATTTTCAGAGGGTCTAAGATACACTTGTTCGCCATGTACCCAAGTGGATGCAACCGGGGTGTGGAGCAATTGTTCGTTGGACAGCGCTTCCAAGGGCACCTCAAAAAAGGTAAAACTGGCCCAATAACCGGGAGCCACAGCGCCCCGTTCTTTTTCTTCAAAAGCGGCAAAGGCAGCGTCTATCGTCATTCCTGCCAAAATTTGGGCATTCTGCAGGCCTGCGTTTCGCCCGGCCTCCCACGTGCGTCGCGGATCAATCGGTTCGACGGGGACGTCGGTGCCCATAGGAAGGTGGGGGGAGCTTTTGGCCAAGGCAGCGTAGCGGTAGCCCAGGGCCTGGAGCCGGTCTTCGCCCAGTCGTTCGGCGGCCCAGGGGAGGTCCGACGTAGCGTGGCAGGGCTGGACGGAGGGGAGGAGCCGCAGGCGGGAGAGTTGTGCGATGTCGGCGTCGCTCAGCAGCTGTGCGTGTTCGATGCGCCAGCGGTGGTCGGAGATTTGGGCGCCGGGTGCCATAACCCGGGCGTAGAGTTGCAAGAGCATTCCGTTGGCAGAATCGCCGATGGCGTGGGTGTTCATTTGCCATCCTTTGCGCAGCATTTCCCGGGCGCCTTTTTCGAAATGCTCCAAGGGATACAATTGCAGTCCGTGGGAATGGGGGGCGTCGGCGTAGGGCGTGCGGAGCAGGGCGCCGCGGGAACCCAGCGCTCCGTCGGCGTAAAATTTAAAGCTGCGGACGGACAGTCGGTCGGTTTTTAGAGCCGGTTTGCGGCGCCAGTAGCGACGGTCTGCGGGTCGGTCGGATACCATGCCGTACACGGGCATCCGCAAAGCCCCGGCGCGGTGGAGGCTGTCGATCAGCAGCAGGTCTTCCGTGGGCAGTCCCGCTTCGTGGACCGACGTAATTCCGTGGCCAAAGGCCTGTTTTTCGGCGTGCAGCAGGGCGTGGATTTTGTCCGACCGGGAAGGGGCGTAGGAGGGGAGCGCTTCGGTGGCGCGGTCCAGGAACAAGCCGGTTTTGGTGTCGATGGTTCCGCCGGGCACGGCTATGGGGCCAGATGCTTTAGAAACAAAGTGCTTCGCGACTTCCGGGCCAACGGCCAGGGCAGCATGTCCATCCACCCGGGTGAGAACAAGGGTTTTGCCGGGGTACCGGGATTCCCACGTTTCGCGCAGAGGCAGGTCGGCCGAGGGCCAGTCGTTCTGGTCCCAGCCGCGTCCAAAGACCACGGGGTATTCCGGATGTTGGGCAACAAAGGCATCCAGCCGCTGGAGGCAGGCTTCCCACGACGGAGTGCCCATCAGATCCACCGTGTTGGCCCCCAGTCCCCAGGCCAAGAAATGGGTGTGCGCGTCGATCCACCCGGGGTAGAGGTGCGGGGCGGGAGAGGGTCTCTTGGTCCACGCCGGGTAGCGGTTGCACACGTCCGCCCACGGTCCTTCGGCCACAATCTTGCCGCAGGCTACCGCAACGCCCCGGTTCTCCAGGGTTTGTCCATCGGGATGGTGCACGGTCACGGGCCCCAGTACCAAGGAGTCGGTGGTCGGTGCTGGGGTGTGGGTTTTGAAGGCGAGCGGGCGCGGTTCCGGGGCGCTCCACCCGGTTGCGATGGGGGACGGAGTGCTCCACGCGGGTACGGCTGTCCCCCACAGGGCAAGTACGACCAAGACCAAGCCGGTGGGTTTGGAGGGTGCGAGCCGAAAAACGACCGGGTGAAAAACGGGTAAAGGTGGGAACATGTTGATAAATCCAAATCAAAAACAACGGCGTGAAGATAGTCGACCCACCCCGAAGTGTTACCTTTGTCTCTTATTGAATCCACTACCGAAATGCTCGACTCCTTCGCCCCTACCACCGTTGAAAACGCCAAAGAACTCGGCCTTTTGCCCGACGAATACACCAAAATTTGCGAGGTTTTGGGACGTACGCCCAATTTCACGGAATTGAGTGTGTATTCCGTGATGTGGTCCGAGCACTGTTCCTACAAGAACAGCATTGTGTGGCTCAAGACCTTGCCCAAGGAAGGCCCCCACTTGCTGGCCAAGGCGGGAGAAGAGAACGCCGGGTTGGTAGACATCGGCGGCGGCCTGGCTTGCGCCTTTAAAATCGAATCCCACAACCACCCCTCCGCCGTGGAGCCTTACCAAGGGGCTGCAACGGGTGTGGGCGGCATCAACCGCGATATTTTCACCATGGGCGCCCGGCCCATTGCCCAGCTGAATTCGCTGCGGTTCGGCCGTTTGGAAGACGAGCGCACGCAGTGGCTTCTGAAAGGCGTGGTCAAAGGCATTGGCAACTACGGCAACTCCTTCGGCATCCCTACGGTGGGCGGCGAAGTCTATTTTGACGACTGCTACCACCAAAACCCGTTGGTCAACGCATTCTCCGCGGGCATTGTGAAAGTGGGCGAGCAACTTTCCGCCAAGGCCCAAGGCGTAGGCAACGCCGTCTACATCGTTGGGTCCAGCACCGGAAGAGATGGAATCCACGGCGCGGCTTTTGCCTCCAAGGACCTGACCGAAGATTCGGCCAACGACATTCCTTCCGTGCAAGTGGGCGACCCCTTCCAAGAGAAACTTCTGTTGGAAGCGACATTGGAACTGGCCGATACCGGAGCAGTAGCGGGCATGCAAGACATGGGAGCAGCGGGAATTACCTGCTCCACGTCCGAAATGAGCGCCGGAGGCGGTGTGGGCATGGACATTCACCTGGACCGCGTCCCCACCCGGCAAGACGGCATGACGCCGTGGGAAATTTTGCTTTCTGAAAGCCAAGAGCGCATGCTTGTGGTAGTGAAAAAAGGACGCGAGACGGAGGTGGAAGCCATCTTTGCCAAGTGGGACATCCACTGCGCGGAAATTGGCGTGGTGACAGAAGGACCAGCCGTCCGCTATTTCTGGCACGGCGAAGTGGTGGGCGACATTCCAGCAGAATCCTTGGTATTGGGCGGCGGCGCACCGGTGTATTACCGCGAATTCCGCGAACCCGCTTACTACAAGGCGTACCAGAATTTTGACATCCAAAGCGTTCCGGTTCCAGAAGACCTCCACGCCGTAGCGAAGAAAATCGTCGGCCTGCCCAACATTGCGAGCAAGCGGTGGGTGTACGAACAGTACGACTCCATGGTGGGCACGGTCAATATGAGCACCAACGGCCCTACCGACGCAGCCATTGTGAAGGTGAAGGGCACCGACCGCGCTCTGGCCATGACCGTCGATTGCAACAGCCGGTACGTGCATGCAGACCCCGAAATAGGAACCATGATTGCCGTGGCCGAGAATGCCCGCAATATTGTGTGCTCCGGCGGTGTTCCAAGTGCCATCACCAACTGCTTGAATTTTGGCAACCCCTACAACCCCGAAGTGTACTGGCAGTTTGTAGGCGCCATCAAGGGCATGAGCCGCGCGTGCGAGCAGTTCCAAACGCCCGTCACTGGCGGGAACGTCTCTTTTTACAACCAAACAGTTCTCGGAGACAAGGCCGAGCCCGTTTTCCCGACGCCTACCATCGCCATGATTGGCTTGGTGGAAGACAAGAGCCATGTGACCACGTTGAATTTCAAGGCCAAGGGCGACTTGATCTACCAATTGGGCACTTCGCGCGAAGACATCGGGTCCAGCCAGTACTTGGTGTACTACCACGGCATCACCGAGTCTCCCGCCCCCCAATTCAGTTTGGAGGAAGAATACGCCCTGCAAGAGCAAGTGAAAATGCTGATCCGCCAAGGAGTTCTTCAATCCGCCCACGACGTCAGCGAAGGCGGACTGTTTGTAGCGCTGATGGAGTCTGCCATGGCCGGTTCGCTGGGCTTTGATATCACCACCGACGCCGAAATTCGTACCGACGCCCTTTTGTTTGGCGAATCGCAATCCCGCGTGGTGGTGACGGTGGCTCCCGAAAAGGAAGAGGCCTTCATCGACCTTATGATGCTGAACGGCGTCGAATTCGACCTCCTGGGCCACGTAACCAAAGGGTCCATCCGCGTAGACGACGAGGAGTGGGGCACGGCCGAGGAATACAAGGACATCTACGACCACGTAATCCACCGCGCTTTGGCGTAAGCTTTTGCGGTAGGAGCAAAAAAAGGGAAGGGGCCGGCTCGGTAGAGGCGGCCCCTTCTGATTTTTAGGGGGTTGGGCAGGGCCAAGAGCGCCCAAGAGATGTGCCGTGCGCGGCCAAACGTCGGATTGTGCCCTCCGGCCGCGTCCGGTTGGGTTTAGGCCCCCCGGAGTTGAACCCCGATCTGCTGGAGTTTGTCGACCATCCGCTGGATGGCGTGGTCCACGGTGCCTTCTTTCAACGTGGCATTGCGGTCTTGGAAGGTCAGGCGCAGGCCAAAGGAGGTGTGGCCCTCGGGCAGGTTTTTGCCGGCGTACAGGTCAAATAACCGG
>JBIIBX010000121.1:0-4653 GCA_044239185.1 Schleiferiaceae bacterium
GCCCCCAAAAACGACGTGTAGGATCCGTGGGCCTTGGCTTGGTGGAAAATGTCTACGGCGTAGTCCGTGGTGCCGCCGCCGGGAGGGGCGGTGTGGCTGATAAGGCCCGGGTAACGCAGGCTGCGAACGTCCAATCCCCACGCTTTGTAGGCGTATTGGCTCCACAATTCCCCGGCGACTTTGGAAATGCCGTACACGGTGGTAGGTTCCAGGACGGTTTGTTGGGGCGTCGGGTTGCGGGGCGTGGTGGGGCCAAAAACGGCAATGCTGGAGGGCCAAAAAATCTGGTGGACGCCGCGGGACTTGGCCACTTCCATGACGTTGAAAAAAGTCTGCATGTTCAAGTCCCACGAGGGAAGGGGCGCCTTTTCCGCGGTGGCACTGAGGGTGGCCACCAGGTGGTAGATGTGGGTGACGCCTTCTTGGTGCACCAAAGCGTCCAGCGCTTGGCCGTCCATGGCGTTTAGGACCGCGGACCGACCGGCCGATTCCGGCAGGGGTTTGAGGTCGGTGGAAATGACGCCGTCCACGCCGTAACGGGCTTGCAGGGCGGTGCGCAACTCGGTGCCGATTTGGCCACCGGCCCCCAAGATCAATGCAACTTCTTTCGAATTCTGAGCCATGGGGCAAAGTTAGGGCACAGCGCCTCGGTTTCGTCGACTGCCGAAAGCGTTCAGGCACCCCCGACCACCACCACAATCTCTCCTTTGGCGGGGTTTTGGGTGAAATAGGCGGCCAATTCCGACAGGGAGCCGCGGTGGTAGGTTTCGTGCATTTTGCTGATTTCCCGGGCCACACAGGCGGGTCGGTCCGGGCCGAAGGCCCCGGAGAGGTCGGTCAGGGTTTTGGCAATTTTGTGGGGGCTTTCGTAGAGAACCACGGTGCGGGGTTCCGCAGCCAGTTCCAGCAGCCGGGTTTGGCGGCCTTTTTTCAGGGGCAGAAAACCCTCAAAGACAAACCGGTCCGACGGCAGCCCGCTGGACACCAGGGCAGGGACAAAGGCGGTTGGGCCGGGCAAGGTCTCGACGTCGATTCCCGCTGCCACGCAGGCTCGAACCAAGAGGAATCCGGGGTCCGAGATGCCGGGAGTGCCGGCGTCGGTCACCAGGGCCACGGTGCCTGCGGTTTGCGCAATGCGTTCCACCGTTTTTTCCAGGACCTTGTGCTCGTTGTGCATGTGGTAGGACTGGAGCGTCGCGCTGATGCCAATCAAATGGAACAGCTTGCCCGTGGTCCGGGTGTCTTCGGCCAAGCAAAAAGCACACGACTTCAGGACGTTCAGCGAACGCAGGGTGATGTCTTCCAAATTGCCCAGGGGCGTGGGCACCAAAACGAGTTTCCCCATGGTTGCGCAGGGGGATTATTCGAACCGAAGCCGGATGAGGTTGAGGAAGCGTTCTTCGTAGTCTTGTTTGGCGCTCCAGTCGTACTCGGGCTTGACCATG
Source organism: Schleiferiaceae bacterium (assembly GCA_044239185.1). GTDB lineage: Bacteria > Bacteroidota > Bacteroidia > Flavobacteriales > Schleiferiaceae > CAMDTE01. The sequence goes on from JBIIBX010000121.1 coordinate 1,446, forward strand.
TTTTCAATGAAATCGACGCTTTCCTCAAAGCTTTCCAGGGTATTCAGCTGGTTGACCACCCGCGCGAGGTCTTCGGGGTTGTCGTTGAAGAGGTGTTTGGAAAAGGCCAAGCGGTCGTTGAGGCCCAGGCTGAAGTTGGAAAAACGGGCGTTCAGGGATTTTCCTTTGGGTTGGACCGATGCGGCTTTGCTTGCAACGGTTTCGGAGGCCGCGGGAGCGGCCGAGGTTGTGGGAGCGGAAGGGGCCACGGGGGCCGGCGTTGCGGCCACGGGCGTTGCAGCAACCGGTTCGGTGTAGACCGGCGTCGGTGCAATCGGTTCGTAAGCCACGGGCGCAGGTGCTACCGGCTCTGGAGCAGCAGCTTGCGGTGCAGGTTCGTCTACGGGGCCGTCGGGGAAACCGGCCAGCACGTTTTTGGCCGCCTGGGCGGCCGCTTTGGCGTAGGCCCACAGCTTGTCGTCCTCGTGAACGGCGGCAGGGGTAGGAGCTTCCGCCGCGGGAGCCGCGGGTGCGGAGATTTCGGCCGGAGCTGGAGCTACGGGCGCTTCAGCAGCGGGAGTCGCGGGAACTTCGGGCGCAGCCGGCGCGGTTTCCGCAAAAAAGGACATTTCCGCAGCAGGTGCTGGTGCAGAAGTTTCGGGAGCTGCAGGTGCAGCAACTTCGGGAGCCGCGGGCGCGGCAACCGGTGCTTCCAGGGTGGCGTGGGCGGCGGCGCGCGCCGCTTCAGCGGCGCTGCGCTGCGCAACGAGCAAGGCGGTTTGGCTCTGCCAAACCGCATCCGCCGCCGCCAACGCTTCGTTTTGGGCGGCTTGCAGGCGTTCTAGTCGGGAGTGGGCTGCAGCGTGGGTGTGGGCCCGCAAGGCGTCCAAATAGACCAATTCCAGCAGATTCAACTCCTCCTCGGTGGGGGGATTTTGGGTCAAGTCAGCCCGTAAATTGGCCAGAAGTTCAGAGAAATGAGGGCGCATAGCTGCCTATTGATTAGTTTTGCGTTTGAGGCCTTGAAAAGTACGAAATGTTTCTGGAGAACACGCCCTCGCCGGACGCCGGCTGGATCGAAGTCATTTGTGGATCCATGTTCTCCGGAAAAACCGAAGAATTGATTCGACGATTGAACCGTGCGCGCATTGCCAAGCAGCGCGTCGAGATATTTAAGCCCGGCGTAGACGTTCGGTACAGCGATGCCCACATTGTGTCCCACGACCAATCGGCCATCCCCTGCACCACCGTGGATACGGCCGAACAGCTCCGGCTTTTGACCGCCGAGGTGGACGTGGTGGGAATTGACGAAGCCCAGTTTTTTGACGAGGCCATCGTCGACGTGTGCAACGAATTGGCCAACCGCGGCTTGCGGGTGATTGTGGCCGGTTTGGACATGGATTCCGAAGGCAGGCCCTTTGGCCCCATGCCCTTTTTGATGGCCACCGCGGAGTACGTCACCAAGGTTCACGCCGTTTGCATGCACACCGGTCGGTTGGCGCATTATTCGCACCGCAAAGAAGTGGGCGGACCCCAGGTTTTGCTGGGAGAGTCGGACCGCTACGAGGCGGTTTCCCGCGGGGTATACAATGCATTGCGTTCCCATGAATTGGGCTAATGCGGTGGGCGTGCCCCACCTCCGGCGGATTTCCATCGATTCCCGCCAGGTTTTTCCGCAGAACGACGCCCTCTTTGTAGCCCTGCAAACCGCCAGCGGCGACGGCCACAAGCATTTGGGTCAAGCGTTTGCCCACGGCTGTCCGGTCGCCTTGGTCGCCTACGTACCGGACGACGCTCCGGAAGGGATGCAGCTGATTCGCGTGGAGGACCCTCTGGCCACTTTGCACCGCTGGGCCCAAGAAGAACGCGCGTTGTGGAAGCACCCCGTGGTGGCGTTGGTCGGCTCCAACGGAAAGACCATCGTCAAAGAATGGGCGGCCGAGTTGCTGCGGCCCACGCACCGGGTGGAGCGGAGCCCGCGGTCCTACAATTCCCAGGTGGGAGTGCCCTTGTCCGTCTTGTCCATGGCATCCGACGCCGATGTGGCCTTGGTGGAACTGGGGATTTCCCTTCCCGGTGAAATGGAGCCCTTGGTGCACATAACACGGCCCACGGGCGCTGTTTTTACCCATTTTGGCTCGGCCCACGAAGCAGGATTTGCTTCGGAGGACCAAAAACTGCACGAGAAATTGCGCGCCTTGGAAGGCACCGACTTTGCCGTTTGGTGTGCCGACCAGGCCCGGGTGCACGCTGCCTTGGCGTCGTATCCGGGAGAGCGGTGCGACTGGTCCACCGAGCCCGGCAAAGCGTCCTTTTTGGTGCAGTGGACCCCGTCGGCCGACGGAGAACGGTCCCTTCCCAGCGGCCTGCAGATCGAACTCACCGGAAAAGGGCACCGCGTGGTGGCCCGTCTGCCCTTCAACGACCCCGCCTTGGCCGAGGACGCGGTCCATGCCGCCGTACTGGCGCTTCGCTTGGGCGCTCCCGATGCGTCCGTGGCCGCCGGTTTGGCGCAGCTCGCCCCCTTGGCCATGCGTTTGGAAGTACTTCCCGCGTGGGGCGGAGGCGTCGTGATCAACGACAGCTATGCCGCCGACGAAGAGTCTTTGCGGCTGGCTTGGGACGTTTTGAACCGCCAACCCCGAACCTGGGCCCGTCGGGCCATTTTGGGCCCCATGGAACAAAGCCGGTTGGCCCCCGAGGCGTTCCGGATCGACGTCGTTCGCCAATGCGCGGCGGCGCACCTGGACAGCCTGTGGGCCATTGGGGAGTGGGTGGAGCCCCAGCATCCGGTCTGGCGCGCATCGGGCTGGAAAGGCACCTTGCACGCTTTTGCCACCGCCGACGAAGCCGTTGCCCACATGGCCCAGCTTTCGTCGCCGGTCTGGACGGCGTCGGTCACCCTTATCAAAGGCCCGCGGTCCTTCCGGTTGGAGCGCCTGGTGCCCTACCTCCAAGCGCAGCAACACAGCACCTTGCTGGAGGTGGACCTGCAAGCCCTGGCAGACAACGCCAAAGGGTACCGCGAACGGCTGGATCCCCGCACCAAAATCATGGCCATGGTCAAGGCCTCGGCCTACGGCCTCGGCGCCGTGGAAGTGGCCCGAACCCTGTGCGACCAAGGCGTGGACCTCCTGGGCGTGGCCTTTGTGGACGAAGGACTGGCCCTGCGCCAGGCCGGAATCACCGCCCCCATCATGGTCATGAATCCCGGAGAAACCGCCTACGC
>JBIIBX010000122.1:0-4645 GCA_044239185.1 Schleiferiaceae bacterium
TTACGAATTGGAAGGTGTTGTTTCTGAAGAGTTTGAATATTGCTGTTTGGATGTTCACTTCATGCGAAAACTGGCACTGGTGGAAGATCCCCGGTATGCGGACCAGAAAGCCGGATCGCGGACGCAAAGCCCCATTCTACCGGAACCTGTTTCAGAACATAATTAATATTATGTTAAATAGTAATTTTTGAAACTTCCAGCAAGGCAACCGCTTCACCTCTTTCAAACCGAAATCCTGTGAATAAAAAAAGCCCGACCAACGGCCGGGCTCATTCACACTACAATTGGAAAGGATCAACGCTTAGCGCGCAACGCATCGGCTTCGCGTTTAACACGCAAAGCATCTTCCATGCGCTCTGTTTTGTAGTACACTTCGCGCAAGGCGTCCAACGTGGCCAAATCCTGGGGATTCGCTTTGTAGGCCTTTTCGAAATAAGGAATGGCACTGGCTAAGAAGGACTTCTTCTTTTTATCCAGCTCTTCCCATTTCTTTTGGTCTGCGGCAGATCGGGTCAACTTGTTCATGGACTCTACCACGACGTTGGATTCGTCTACGAAAATCAAACCACGCATGTACAAGGCATCTCCGTAATTCGGGTCTGCAGCCAAGGCCTTGTCGTAAAACTCAATGCCTTTGGCAACATCCTTCTTCTCTTTGTGGTACAAATAGCCAATGTTGTAGAGGTACAACGGGTTGTTCGGCTCGCGCTCAGAAGCTTTGAGCATGTTCGCCATGGCTCCTTCGTAGTCTTTCTTGTCCAAGAAAATTTGCAGTTCTACATTGAGCAGATCTCCGTTGTTCGGGTAACGAAGGCGCGCTTTCTTCAAGAACTCCTCCATTTTCACGTCCCAGCCTTGTCCCGGCTTATTGGCTTTGGCCTCTAAATACATGGCTACGGTTTGCACCCAGTACATTTCCTCTTGGCTTTTAGACCGCTCAGGATCCTTGGCTTCACCGGTTGCAATGAAAAAATCCAAGGTTTTCTTGTCCGGGAACTGAACGCGGGCGTTGTTCTTGGTGTAGAAACCGGTCCAAGAGATGTTCTTAAAGCCTAAATCCAATACTTGTTTGAAGTAGGATTCTGCCTTTTCGTAATTTCCCATTCCTTGGTTCAAGGCGGCCAAGTAGCTAATATTCAACGTATCCACAATTCCCAAAGCCGAGCGGGTTTGCACAGCTGTCTCGTAGAATCCAAGGCCCGCAACCGTGTCTTTGGCCGTGAAAACAGCGTCTTCTGCTGCCGCTACCAGAGCGCCAGCCAGGCCAGGAAGTACTTCTGCCTTCATGCGGTTGGTCGCGCGCAATTTGTTGGCTTTCTCGTAATCCAACAACTTAATAAGGGTAGCCTGAGCTTCCTTAAGGAAGACCACGTCTTTGGATTTTTCAAAAGAAGCCAAATAGATCAAGCCTCTGTATTCCAAATACTTGGACATGGTCTTTTCAATAACTGCTCCAGCCTTGGAATCGATGATGGCACCGGCTTCATCGATGAACCCGCGGGCCTCCTTCAAACTCGCCTCGTCTTGCCGGTCGTAGGCAATTTTGGCACTGGACATTTTGATGGTTTCTTGGGCGAAGGCACCTACTCCCAGGGCCATAACCGCAGCAAATAGTAATCTTTTCATGGAGCTAAATTAATCTTCGGATGTATTTTCTGTGTTATCAAAGGATTCTGGGGCGTCGGATACCTCCGAAGAAGCAACCGATGCCTCGGGGTCAACGGAAACGGCTAATGGTGTGCCTCCTTCCTCCAAAGCAACAATCGCTTCTTCTTCGGAACGGGGCACTTTGGCCACCGATGCAATGGAGTCGTTTCCTTTCAGGTTGATCAACTTCACCCCTTGGGTGGCACGTCCCATCACGCGGAGTTCGTCCATCTGCAGGCGAATCATGACCCCACTCTTGTTGGTGATCATTAGATCGTCCTCGTCGGTTACCGACTTGATGGCCACCAGTTGCCCGGTTTTGTCCGTAACATTCAAGGTTTTTACCCCTTTTCCGCCTCGGTTGGTCACCCGGTAGTCCTCCAAGTCGGTGCGTTTGCCGTAGCCGTGTTCACTCACCACCAAAATACTTTCTTCGGCGTTGGAAACACAAACCATGCCAACGACTTCGTCCGTATCGGTATCCAGAGCCATGGCACGCACTCCGGAGGCATTGCGGCCCATAGGGCGTACTTTGCTTTCGTTGAAGCGAATGGCCTTGCCGGAGCGAACGGCCATCAAGATCTCGTCGTTTCCTCCGGTCAAGCGCGCTTCCAGCAACGTGTCCCCTTCGCGAACGGTAATGGCATTGATGCCGTTGGAACGAGGACGGCTGTAGGCTTCCAGGGTGGTCTTTTTGATAATCCCCCGCAAAGTGCACAAAACCACATAGTGGTTGTTGATGTACGACTCGTCCTTCAGGTTCAACACGTTGATAAACGCCCGAACCTTGTCGTCTTGGGGAATGTTGATCAAATTGATGATGGCTTTGCCCTTGCTGGTGCGGCTTCCCTCGGGAATCTCGTACACCCGCAACCAGAAACAGCGGCCTTGCTCGGTAAAGAACAGCAGGTAATTGTGGTTGGTTGCTACAAAGACTTGCTCAATGAAGTCTTCGTCGCGGGTGGTAGCCCCCCGGGCTCCCACTCCACCTCTGCCTTGCGAACGGTACTCGGACAAAGGAGTCCGTTTCACATAACCGGCGTGCGAAATGGTAATAACGACTTCTTCGTCGGCAATCATGTCTTCGATGGAAACGTCGCCACCGGCATACTCGATTTCCGTGCGTCGGTCGTCGCCAAATTTTTCCCGGACTTCGCCCAACTCCTCTTTGATGATTTGGAAGCGCAGCGGTTCTTCGTTCAAAATGCGCTTTAGGTAGGTAATCAACTCCATCAATTCGGTGTACTCCGCCTTGATTTTGTCGCGTTCCAGGCCGGTCAGCTTTTGCAAACGAAGGTCCAAAATGGCCTTGGCTTGAATTTCCGACAGTCCAAATTGGGACATTAGGCCTTCGCGTGCATCGTCTACCGTTGCACTGGAGCGAATCAGAGCGATTACAGCATCCAAGTGGTCGATGGCAATAAGCAATCCCTCCAGGATGTGGGCGCGCTTTTCTGCCTGGGACAATTCGTATTGGGTACGACGAACCACAACTTCGTGGCGGTGGGCCACAAAATGGCGAATCATGTCCTTCAGATTCAGCATCTCAGGACGGCCGTGCACCAGGGCGATGTTGTTTACACTGAAGCTGCTTTGCAGCGCCGTGTACTTGTATAATTTGTTTAATACAACATTGGGAACTGCATCTCTTTTAAGCACATAGACAATGCGCATACCGCTTCTATCCGACTCGTCGCGGATATCCGAGATGCCTTCCAGTTTCTTTTCGTTGATCAGGTCTGCGGTTTTCTTGATCATTTCCGCCTTGTTCACCTGGTAGGGAATCTCGGTGGCAATGATGCACTCGCGTCCGTTGACCTCTTCAAAATTGCATTTTCCACGCAGCACTACCCGACCCCGTCCGGTGTGAAACGCATCGCGTACTCCTTCGTACCCGTAGATGATGCCCCCGGTAGGAAAATCTGGAGCTTTCACGTGCTCCATCAATTCGTCAATGGTAATGTCGCGGTTGTCGATGAACGCCATTGTAGCGTTTACAACCTCCGTCAGGTTGTGGGGAGGCATGTTGGTGGCCATGCCCACGGCAATACCCGCTGCCCCGTTGACCAGGAGGTTCGGAATGCGGGTGGGAAGCACCTTGGGCTCTTCCAGAGAATCGTCGAAATTCAATTGAAAATCAACGGTGTCTTTGTCGATGTCCGACAAAATATCTTCGGCAATTTTGCGCAACCGGACCTCGGTGTAACGCATGGCAGCGGGAGAGTCTCCGTCGATGGATCCAAAGTTTCCTTGGCCGTCTACCAACATGTACCGCAAAGACCACTCTTGGGCCATCCGAACCATGGTATCGTAAACAGAGGAGTCCCCGTGCGGGTGGTACTTACCGAGAACCTCCCCCACTACCCGGGCGGACTTTTTGTAGGGGCGGTTGGACATGTTGCCCATTTCGTGCATCCCGAAGAGCACCCGCCTGTGCACCGGCTTCAGCCCGTCGCGCACATCAGGCAGAGCCCGAGAAACAATCACCGACATCGAATAATCGATGTAAGAGGACTTCATTTCCTCCTCGATGTTGATTTTAATGATTTTTTCGCCTTCGTAAGAATCCATAGTATACCCTAGAGGTTAGACTTTCAAAGTTAAGCCATTGTATCCGCTCTTAGGGCAGCATGCACCTCCGGGTTTCGTGGTTTTTTGCACAAAGCAGTGTTGAAAACATGCCCTGACAATTTGGCCCGGCATCCACCCAATGGCACAAAAATGGCTACCTTTCGTTACTATGGACGAAAATTTTTCTGCACGAGTCAAAGATGTCATTGGGTACAGCAAGGAAGAGGCCTTGCGCTTGGGCCACGATGCCATCGGAACAGAGCATTTGGTACTGGGCCTGCTGCGCGAAGGCGAAGGCTCGGCCATAGAACTGCTTCAGGAACTCAACGTTGATCTATTAACGCTCCGCCAGAAGGTGGAGAGTCTTTCTGCTTTGCCAGAGAGTCCCAGTCCCTTGCGCAAAAACATTCCCCTCACCCGCCAAGCT
>JBIIBX010000123.1:0-4644 GCA_044239185.1 Schleiferiaceae bacterium
CAAATTGCGCGTTTCTTGAACGACCACATGGCCGAAGTGGTGGGCCGCTACCCCGACCGGTTTTACGGGCTGGGCACCGTTCCGTTGCAAGATCCCGATTTGGCCATTGCGGAATTGGAGCGCTTTGCTTCCCTGGGGTTGGTGGGGGTGGAAATCGGTTCCCACGTGAACGACTGGAACCTGGACGCCCCGGAGCTCTTTCCCTTTTTTGAAGCTTGCGCGCGGTTGAATCTGGCTGTTTTTGTGCACCCTTGGGACATGATGGCCAAGGAAAAGATGAAAAAATACTGGCTCCCCTGGCTGGTGGGCATGCCGGCTGAGAGTTCCCTGGCGCTTTGCTCCCTGATTTTTGGCGGGGTTTTGGAGCGCCTTCCGCATTTGCGGGTGGCCATTGCCCACGGGGGCGGCTCATTTCCCTATACGTTGGGGCGCATTCAGCACGGATTTGATGTGCGGCCGGATTTGGTGGCCGTAGACAACGCCATTGCTCCGCGGGAATACCTGGGAAAATTCTGGGTGGATTCTTTGGTACACGACCCGGCCATGTTGCAGGTTTTGGTAGACCTCTTTGGGGCCAACCGCGTGGCCGTGGGGTCCGACTATCCGTTCCCCTTGGGCGAGCACCTGCCCGGAAAATTGGTGGAATCCATGCCGTGGGACGCTCCCACCAAAGCGTTGGTAAAAAGCGGCGCGGCGCTGGAATGGTTGGGAATCCAGCCCGGCTAAAAACGGTACAAAAACCCCTATTCGCATGAAAATGTGGCGTTCGGTTATCCTCCTTCTGATTTGCTTGGGGAATTCTTTCCCTGCTGTTAGCCAGTCTTTTCGACCCATTCCAAACGACGAATCGCTGCCAGACTGGGGCAAATCCATGATGAATTTGCCGTTTTATGGCCCACCGGACAGTGCCGTTTGGAAAATTGCCCATGCCTATAGCTTGGATCGTCCCAATCGGCCAAAAAGCGAACAAACCTATCTGGATCGCTATTTTCGGGCGTGGATTCGAAGTCGAGTCCTGTGGGGCAACCCGCAAGCGACCTACGAAAAAGAAGCAAGTTCTACCCCGTGGAGTCCGCTTGGGCCTTGGACCATCGTGAACAACCAAGGGGATACGGTGGCAGAACACGCGAATGTCTACTCCATGGCTCAAGGGGGAGGGGGCGTTGTTTATGCCGGAACGGAACCTGGGCAGGTGTATCGGTCAACGAATTATGGTTCCTCTTGGACCTTGTGCGCACTGCAAGTGCCTTTTGAAGGAGGAATTCAAGCCTTGGCAGCGAATGCTCTCGATGGTTCTACGGTTTACGCCGGCACCTACAACGGGTTGTACCGATCCGTGAACGGCGGAGGGAGTTGGACCTTGATAAAAAGTTCGAATAGCTTAAATGTCAACGAGTTGTTGATGCATCCTGGAGACACCAATGTTCTTTTCGCAGCAACGGACGAAGGCCTCCTTCGCTCGTCAAACCGAGGAAGCACTTGGACCACTGTGCACCCCCTTCGTACCTATGATCTGGCAATCAAGCCGGGTAGCCAAGGCCGCACCGTGTATGCGGTTGGAGGAGCCAGTTCGAGCCAGAATGCCCAATTTTTGCGTTCTACCGACTACGGTTTGAGTTTTCAACCGGTGGGGAATGGATGGTACCAATCCAATCATCCCAACCGGTCGGACTTTGGCGCTCGATTGGCCGTAACCCCTGCAGACACGCAGCGCGTTTATGCCTATCTCATTGGAGAATCGAAACCTGGCGACGCGGGATTCATTGGCGTTTTTAAGAGCGTAGATGGCGGAAGCACTTGGACGCTGCCGAATGGCCCCGCCGGAGGCCCGTACAGCGCGAGTCATCCCAACTTGGCCATTGGTTCGCCCACGTGGATCTACCACCAAGGGTTTTACAATTGTGCCCTGATGGCCAATCCCAACCAGGCAAATGAAATCCTTGTTGGAGGGTTAAATTTATGGAAATCCACCGATGGGGGAGCCACATTTAGCGTTCAATCCGGATATGCCGGAGGCACGTTGGGCATGCATGTGGATCAACAAGATTTTCGTGTTTTTCAATCGCCCACTGGGACTGCTGAGGCGTGGATTTCCACAGACGGGGGCATCTACCGCTCGCAGGACTTTTTTTCCACCCCTCCCCAAGTGCGCATGCATGGAATGCAAGCCACGGAGTTTTGGGGGCATGGATCCGGCTGGAACGAAGACGTCTTTGTGGCGGGAGCCTACCACAATGGGGTGATTGCGCGGCGCGAACTCTATCCCCAAGGAGACTTTTTGCAGCTGGGAGGCGGAGAACCCGCCAGCGGATATGTCAATCCCTTCTTCAACGAACAAGTAATCAGCGCAGACATTGGCGGTGCCTTCTTGCCTGCCCAATTGGGGCAATCCGCCAGTTATTTTGGTGTTCAGCAGTTCCCGAATGAGAGCTACTGGCCTGTTGACGCGAGCAACATGGTGTTTGACCACCGAACACCCGACTGGGTTTTTGTTGGATTTCAAAACAAAGTACTCGGCTCAAACGATGGAGGTAAGTCCTACGTTTCTTTGGCCACCTTTGGCACTGACCCCAACCACCGAATTGCCCAGCTTGCACAGGCCCCAAATAACCCGCGTGTTTTTTACGCCGTGCAACGGCATGGCTGGAATCCTGCAACCTTGCACCGGTCTTTGGACAGCGGTCTCACCTGGTCCACATTGCCCATTCCCGGGAACATGGGTACCCGGCTGGTTTTTGCCCTTTCTCCTGGGTCCAGCGGAATCGTGTTCCTTTCCGGGCCGGAAGCGCCCAACGGTCAAAAAATATGGCGCTCTGCCAATGGAGGGTTGTCTTGGAGCAATGTGACTTCCCCTTCCCTCAACGGCCACGAGATTCGTTCCATTCTAGCCGTTTTGGCCGATGTGCCCTATGTGGTGGTTGGCACCCAGTCGGGGGTTTTGTACCGGGCAGACACCTCCCAATTCTTCCGCCCCCTTGGAACGAACCTTCCTTTGCCCCTTCAAACACGGGAATTGTCCTATTCGTACAAACACCAAAAAGTGCGTGTATCCACCTATGGACGTGGATTGTGGAGTGTGGATAGCCCTGTTCCTTCCGGAAAGCCCTTGGCCCGCGCCCAGGTTGAACATGCACGGTGGGCATTGAGCGGATGTGGAAACGATTCCATTGGATTTGAAGACCATTCGCTGGTGGGACACAGCGGCACCACATGGAGCTGGACTTTCCCAGGGGGAAGCCCCTCCTTCAGCAACCGGCGAAATCCAAAAGTATCCTATTCGAATGCGGGTATTTTCACTGCACGGTTAATTGTCCTTGATTCCCAGGGTTTCTCCGATACTGCGTGGGTATCGGTTGAAGTAAGTGTGCCCCCGGCCTTGTTTGCGGGAACCAATTTCCAATCGCCCATTTATCCCGTTCTAGGACTGCGCTCCCAGCACGATTTGGGCGCCCCTGAATGGCAGCGAATCGGTTGGGGGAATGGAGAATTTGCTGCAATGGCAGACAACTACAACGTTGATGCACAAGGGAAATTCAGCGATTTAATCTTCCAGTTGTCCGCAAGTGCCAACCACGGTTTGACCAAATTGACCTTTGACCGCGCCTACGCTCCTTATGGATTCCCCTATTCCGACACGTTGCAATTGATCCTCTCTGCGAACTGCGATTTAAATCCGCCCTTGTGGCAAAAAACCCTTGCTGGAGCCGATTTGGCTACGGCACCCGCACAACAAAACGGGCTCTTCGTTCCCCAATCCTCGCACTGGGTTCGGGATTCTGTGGTTTTGGATTCCCTTTTGGCAACGCTTAACCTGACCGGAAATGCCTATTTCGGATTCCGAAATATTGGTCGATGGGGACAAGGGTCCTATTTGGACAATTTGGTGGTCCACTACACCGTTGGTTCCGCTGAAATCTCTGACAATCCGCAACCCTACCCCACTCCCAATCCGGTCCGAGCCGGGGACCTTGTTCGGTTCCAAGTTCCCTTGGACAAGGACAGTTCCCTTGCGTTATTTGATGGTTCAGGAAGGCCCATGGGGTGGGGCCTTTTAACGGAAAATGGATTTAGGCTTCCGGCAGGTGCCTCCGGGGTTTGGACGTACCGGTTGTCTTCTGGAGACCGTGTATGGGTAGGGCCGCTTGTTGTGCTGCCTTAATGGGTATATTTAACCTATGATTCGCGACGCATTCAACTTCCACCGGTGGCTCGAAGAGCACCGCCACGAATTGGTTCCACCCGTTGGCAACCAGAACCTTTACAAGGAAAGCGACGACTACATCGTGATGGTGGTGGCCGGCCCAAATGCCCGCAAAGACTACCACTACAACGAAACCGAGGAGTGGTTCTTTCAACTGGAAGGCCATATCACCGTGCGCATTCAGGAGGACGGACAGCCGCGTGAAGTGCGGCTGGGCCCGGGAGACATGTTTTTGTGCCCAGCGAAAACCCCCCACAGCCCCGTTCGCGAAGAAGGAAGCATCGGGTTGGTTTTGGAGCGCAAGCGTGCAGGTCGTGGATTTACCGATGGCCTGCTCTGGTTCTGCGAATCCTGCAACCACCCGCTCCATGCCGCGTATTTTGAATTGCACGACATTGTGAAGGACTTCCTCCCCCATTTTCAGACTTTTTACGGGTCCGACG
>JBIIBX010000017.1:0-15567 GCA_044239185.1 Schleiferiaceae bacterium
TAAATCGTAAGACATGAAAAATTTCGTGAAATTCGGGAGTGCAGTCGGAGTAGCGGCAGTCTTGTTGACGGCCTGCGAACCCAACGACATCAACTCCAAAAACCCCAATCAATTCTCGGACGCTGCGCCTGAATTGATGATTACCGGCGCTCAATTGGCCAACGTTATGGTACAAGAAGGCGAATTGGCCCGCATGGGCGGCATTTTTGCCGGCTATTTTACGGGTTCCGACCGCCAGTACATTTCCGTAGGCCAATACAATGTAGTGGCCGGTGACTTGGACAACATCTGGGGCACGTTGTATGCGGAGGGCATTGCCCAGTCCCGCATCATCCAAACCAAGGCCGAAGCCAAAAACGACATGGTGCTGAAAGGCATTGCGCAAGTCAACGAAGCGCAGTTGTTGATGACGGCCGCCGCCTTGTGGGGCAACGTTCCGAACACCGAAGCGTGTGACGTGGACAACTTCCCCAACCCATCCTACGACGGCCAGGCCGATGTCTACCAGGCAGCCATTGACCTGTTGGACGATGCAATTGCCAACGGCGTTGGAGGTTCTACCAAGTACCGTGCAGCCTACGCGGGCTCCTTTGACTGGGAAGAAGTAGCCAACACGTTGAAAGCACGTGCTTACCTGCATTTGGGTAATTACACCGCTGCAAAAGCGGCTGCACTGGCAGGTATCACCGAAGGCAACGACATGTATGCTTTGCACAACGCCGGTTACACTCCGGGCAAGCACAACTTGTTTTACGACTTCTTGGATTGGAACCGCGGTGGCTACATGAGCTGCGCCGGTTCGCACATCGAAAAGTTGATGGACGCGAACAGCACTTCTTACCGGGGCAATGCGAAGACGGACGAGACCGAGCGTTTCAACTACTACTTCTTCCCCGGTGGATACACGGCATTGGATCCCAACTGGGACGATGCCTCCTACGGCGATCACTACGGAATTTTTGCTTCGGACAACAACTACTTGTTGGTGTCTTACGTAGAAAACCAGTTAATCTTGGCCGAGTGCTATGCCCGTGAAGACAACCTGACCGATGCCTTGGGCGCCTTGAACAGCGTTCGCGCTGCACACGACGGCCAGTTCGGTGGGTTTGACGCGTACGACGCAACCGATTTTGGTCCTGGAGCTCTGATTGCAGGGGCAACAGCCAAAGACGCCATGATGAAAGAAATCCTCACGGAGAAATACGTTTCCATGTTCGGCCATTTGGAAGGTTTCAACGACGTTCGTCGTACCGGAAATGCCTTGGGCATTGCCCCCTACATCGGAGCAGAATTGCCTCAGCGTATGATCTATCCGCAGAGCGAAATCAATGCCAATGCAAACGTTCCAACGCCACAGCCCGGAACATTTGTAAAGACGCCAATCTGGCAATAAGCTTTTCGCAAAAAGTGCTTTCAAGAGGCCGACTCGCAAGAGTCGGCCTTTTTTTTACGCCGCCCGCAGGAATAAAAAAAGCCGCCCGAAGGGCGGCTTTTTTGTTCAAAGCGGTTGCGCTGGCGAGGATTACTTCGCGCGCTCCTTGTAGGTTCCGTCGGCCGTGTTGACCACGATTTTTTCGCCGTTCTCAATGAAAAGGGGAACGCGAATTTCGGTACCGGTCTCCAAGGTAGCCAACTTCAAGGTGTTGGTGGCGGTATTGCCCTTCATTCCGGGTTCGGTGTAGGTAACTTCCAAAACCACGGTGCCGGGGATTTCGCAGGACACGGGACGGTCTTCGTCGGCGTGCCACAGGATGATGCACTCCATGCCGTCTTTGATGAACTGCGGGGCATTGATCACGGCCTTCGGAAGGGTGATTTGCTCGTAGGTCTCCATGTTCATGAAGTTGTACCCGTCGACGTCGTTGTACATGTACTGGTAGTTGCGGTACTCCATGCGGACGACGTCCAACTTGGCACCGCTGGGGAAGGTGTGTTCCAGTACCCGGCCGTCGTTCAGGTTGCGCATTTTGGTGCGCACAAAGGCATTGCCCTTTCCTGGCTTGACGTGCAAGAATTCAATAATTTGATACGGAGCATGGTTGTGCTGGATGCACAGTCCGTTTTTGATGTCGGCAGTTGTGGCCATGATTCAAAATTTGTGCAAAGGTACGGAACGTCGGGTCAACCCGAGCTCATCGGGGTCGTTGTTGGTGGCAATGACCAAAATGCGCTCGCCCCAAGGGGCTCGCGCGCTCAACTGCGCCTCCACCAATTGAACGGCCCAGGCCCGGCCGGCGTCGTCCAAATTGCTGAGGGGTTCGTCCAGGAGTACTACGGGGGTGTGTGCCAGCAGGGCAGTGGCCAATTTCATGCGTTGCTTCATCCCGGAGGAAAACGACTGAATGGGGCGGTCCCAGGCAGATTCAGGAAGGTCCAAGGCCTGCAGGGCTTCTTGGGGTTCCAGGCGCAGGTCCTGAAACTGGGATTGCCAGTGGAGGTGTTCCCGGGGCGTCAATTCTTCCAGGAGTTCGGTGTAGGGGGCCGCCAAGGAAACGCAGCGTGGCCAGTCCGCAGGGCCGCAACCGTCGAGGGTGGCCTGGCCTTTGGAAGGGCTGTTTTGACCGCTCAGGATTTTGATGACGGTGCTCTTGCCGGAACCGTTGGAACCCTGAAGCGCAACCCGGTCGCCTTCGTTGAGGTCCAACGAAAAACCCTGAAGCACGCGGGTGGCGCCAAACGACTTGGACACGGCGTCCAAAACCAACCGCACGGCCATCACCGGCCTTTTACAATGCCGCGCTCTGCTGCTTGAACAAAGGAGACAATGGCGTCGATTTCTGGCCCGCCGGGGCCTTCGGAGGCAATGCGGTCCACAGCCTGGCTGGTGTTTAAACCGCTTTGGTAAAGCAATCGGTAGGCATGGTGGATGCGCTCGACCTGGTCGGGGGTGAATCCCCGTCGTTCCAGTCCAATGGCGTTGACGCCCTCAAACGAAAGGGGTTCTTTGGCCACCTTGATGTAAGGCGGAACGTCTTTGCGGACCAAGGCCCCGCCGCCCACCATAGCATGGGCGCCTACATGCACAAATTGGTGCACGGCAGACAAGCCCCCCAAAATGGCGTACTCGCCAATTTCGACATGGCCGGCCAGCGCTACGCTGTTTACAAGAATCACGTGGTCGCCCAAAATGCAGTCGTGGGCCACATGGGCATAGGCCATGATCAGGCAGTGTTTCCCGATGACCGTTTTGCCGTAGGCCTTGGTGCCTCGGTTGATGGTGGCGCATTCCCGGACGGTGGTGTAGTCGCCGAGCTCCGCGGTGCTGTCTTCTCCCGAAAATTTTAAATCCTGGGGAATTCCGGAAACGACGGCGCCGTTAAAAATACGTACGCCTTTGCCCAGTCGGGCTCCCGGATGGATGACGGCGTGGGAATAAATATGGCAGTCGTCGCCAATGACGGTATTCTCGTGAATAACGGCAAAGGGTTCAACGGTGACATTCGCTCCGATTTGCGCAGAGGAATGGATGTAGGCAAGGGGAGATAGCACGAATGTTACTTATTATCTTTCGTAATTAACGCAGTAAGAACGGCTTCTGTTGTGCACTTTTCTCCTACATAGGCTTTTCCGATCATTTTTACGATGCCCCGTCGGATGGGTTCCATCAATTCCAAATGAAAAACCAAGGTGTCCCCGGGGACGACTTTTTGCTTGAATTTGACGTCGTCCATTTTCAGGAAAAAGGTCAGGTAATTTTCCGGATCTGGGACGGTACTCAAAGCCAAAATACCTCCGCATTGGGCCATGGCCTCAATGATCAAGACGCCGGGCATCACCGGGGCGCCGGGGAAGTGGCCCACAAAATGCGGCTCGTTCATGGTGACGGCCTTGGTGCCCACCACGTGGGTTTCGGACATTTCCATGATACGGTCCACGAGCAAGAAGGGCGGACGGTGGGGCAGAACTTTTTGAATCTGGACCACATCCATCAGCGGGGGAGCTTGCAGGTTGTAGGGAAAGATAGGGGCGGTTTTTTCTTCCATGGTTTCAAGGAGCAATTTAGCAAATTGGGCGTTGGCCACGTGCCCGGGGCGGGTAGCCGTAATTTTGGCGTGCAAGGGAGCGCCCAGGAGGGCCAGATCTCCACACAAATCCAAGAGTTTGTGTTGGGCGGCTTCGTCGGGTACGCGCAAGGGGGTGAGTTCGAGCGGGCCGGGCTGCAAAGGCAGGGTGAGTTCTTGGCCCAAGGCTCCCATCCAGCGAAGGTCGTCGTCTGCCGGGTGGTTGGGGTGAACAAAGACCACGCCGGCGCCAGGAGCAAGGCCTTGCAGCAAGCCCGCGTCCATCAACGGTTTCAATTCGTGCAGAAAACTGAAGGTGCGGGATTGGGCGGTCGGCAGAAAGTTTTCCGACAGCTGGGCGTGGCAGATTCCGATGGACGATTCGGGATAGTCCAGGCGTACCTGAAAGTCCGATTTTCCGGCCGGTTCCGCCTGGAATTGGGCGCCCGAAACGGGGTCTGTCCATTCCAATTTTTTGCGCAGAACAAGGGGCTTGGGTGCGTGGGTTGCTCGGGGAAAATGGGCCTGCAATCCATCAATCCAAGGGAGGGCGCTGCCGTCTAAAATGGGGACTTCCGGGCCATTCAAGGAGATTTCCACGTCCCAAAAATGCAAGTGGGCCAAGGCGGCCAGGAGGTGTTCCGGGGTGGTGACGTCTGCATTGCCGCAAGCCAACCGGGTACAGCGAGCGGTAGGGCTCACAAATTCCAAACGAGCGGGGATGCGCGGGGCGTCGGGCAAGTCGGTTCGAACGAAGACAATCCCCGAGCCTGTGCTTGCTAAACGAATTTCCACTTCGGCCGGGCGCCCCGTATGGATGCCGGTCCCCGAAAGGCGAAATACCCCCGAGTCGCTCATTTGCTTAGGCTTCGGAGTTTGGCCCAGGCCCGAAGGAACTGGGGCATGGGCATGGCGGGGGTGCCCCAGACCACGCTTTTGGCAGGAAGGGATTTGGTCACGCCCGACTGGGCTCCAATTTCGCAGAAGTCGCCTACGTGGATGTGGCCGTTGAAGCCCACTTGCCCTCCCACGCGGACGTAGTTTCCAATTTTGGTGCTTCCGGCCACGCCTACTTGGGCAGCGAAAACGCAGTGATCGCCCACTTGGACGTTGTGTGCCAGGTGGCAGAGGTTGTCGATTTTGGTTCCCGTCCCCACGCGGGTAGCGCCCACCACGCCGCGGTCGATGGTCGTGTTGGCGCCAATTTCTACGTGGTCGGCCAGTTCCACCCATCCCAAATGCGGGATTTTTCCGTAGCCGGGTTGCCCCGCGGCCGGGGCGGGGGGGGTGTAGCCAAAGCCGTCGGATCCCAGCACGGCGTTCGCGTGAACGATGCATCCCTTGCCCAACCGGGTTTTGGGGTACAAGCGGGCTCCGGGGTACAAAATGCAGCCGGAACCAATGACGCACTGCGCGCCAATCCAAACCCCGGGGTGCACGGTGGCTGAGGGGTCTACCTGGGCAGTCGGGTGGATCCAGGCACCGTTGGGGTCTTCGGCCTGGTGCACGTGCGCCTCGGCCTGGGACAAAATGCGCAGGGCTTCTGCCCACGCTTGGTAGGGATGGGGAACGCGCAACAACGCAGTACCGTCTTGCGGAACCAATTCCGCCGCGGTGTCCACCAATATCAAGCCGGCACGGCTGGATTCAGCAGCCTTTCGGTACTGGGCATTGGCCAAAAAAGAGAGATCGGAAAGTTGGGCGTCTTCCAAGGTCGCCGCGCCCGTGATGGGGTGTGCGGAAGTGCCTTCCAAGGTTCCATTCAGGGCGTGGGCCCATTCCGATGCGGTCATCGCCATCCGTCAAAGGTACAAAGACTCAGCGGAGTACTCTTTGGGCCAGCATACAAAATGGCGGGTGATGCGCCGGTTGAGCACTTCTGCATTCAATATTTCCGCGGCCTGAGAGAGGCAAACCACTTGGCCGTCCTTCTGCAGGAGGTGAATTTGGTCGGCGTCGGATTTGTACGGAATGTTGGAGGAAACACCCTCCAGCAAAAAGTACTTGGCCTCGTCCGTGGAAATGCCCTTCTGGTCGCTCAGGGCCTTCCAGGC
Organism: Schleiferiaceae bacterium; assembly: GCA_044239185.1. Taxonomy (GTDB): domain Bacteria; phylum Bacteroidota; class Bacteroidia; order Flavobacteriales; family Schleiferiaceae; genus CAMDTE01. The sequence goes on from JBIIBX010000017.1 coordinate 6,056, forward strand.
GGTTTGGCGTTGGTCGTCGGTCAGCGGGGCGGGCAAGAAGCGGATCCGGAACAGGCGGCGGTCGATGAGGCGCTGGCTCAGCTCAGACAGCACGCCGTCGGGGTGCTGGGTCCATTCCTTGATGGCGCCCAAGAGATCTGCGTCGTCCAAACGGAGAAAGCGTTCCAGCCACTGGGGGTCCCGGTCAAAATCTGCGGCGGTTGGTTGGTGCAGCAAAAACGGCAACAGGGCTCCGGAGGCAAAAACGGGAGTCCCGGCTTGGGCCAAGAAAACGGCACGTTCCAAAATCCGCACGAGCAGGGTTTCTGCGCTCAAAACCGCTTTGTGCAGGTATACTTGCCAGTACATCATGCTGCGGGCCACCAAAAACTTCTCCACGGAGGAAATGCCTTTGGCGTCGATGACCAATTCGTCGTTGTGCACATTGAGCATGGCCAGAAGCCGCTCGGAGTTGACGGCCCCTTCGGTTACGCCCGTGTAGAAGGCATCCCGGCGCAGGTAATCCAATCGGTCCATGTCCAGCTGGCTGGAAATGAGTTGGTGCAGAAATTTCTTGGGGTACCGGTCTTCGAAGATGGCCCGGGCCATGCCGAGTGCTCCGTCCATCTCCCCGTCGATGCGCTCCATGATTTGGATAGACAGCGACTCGTGGGAGACGCCGCGCACCAGGGCGTGTTCCAACGCATGGGAGAAAGGACCGTGTCCGACGTCGTGCAGCAAGATGGCCAAGCAAACGGCTTCTTCTTCCTCGGAAGAAATGGCATGGCCCTTGCTACGTAGCACTTCGACGGCCCGTTGCATCAGGTGCATGGCGCCCAAGGCATGGTGAAAACGCGTGTGGTACGCCCCCGGATAGACCAAATAACTCAGTCCCAACTGGGTGATCCTCCGGAGACGCTGAAAGGCGGGGTGCTCCAACACGTCGAACACCCGTTCCGACGGCAACGAAATAAACCCGTAAATGGGGTCGTTAAAAAGTTTAAACTTGTTGGTTTCTACCGAAGGAGCCTTCATTCTGCAAAGTAAAGAAAAAGCCATGGAGAATGCCCGTATTTTGTGGGTGGACGACGAGATTGACTCGCTGAAGCCGCACTGCTTGTTTTTGGAAGCCCGTGGAATGGTGGTGACCACTTCCAACAACGCCGCAGATGCCCTGCAACGGGTTCTGGACGAGCGCTTTGACGCGGTTTTGCTGGACGAGCACATGCCCGGCGGGGGCGGACTGGAATTGCTGCCCAAAATAAAGGCAGCTCGCCCGTCTTTGCCGGTGGTGATGATCACCAAAAGCGAGGAAGACGGCGTTATGCAGGAGGCCATTGGCTCCCAGATTTCGGACTACTTGCTCAAGCCCGTGCATCCCCGCCAGGTGTTGACCTCCTTGACCAAGTTGATTTCCGGCGACAAACTGGCAGCAGCGCAAACCGAAACCCAGTACCAACAAACCTTCCGCGAATTGTCCGTTCAGGTGAACGATGCCCGCAGTTGGGAGGATTGGACCGGCGTACACCGGGCCTTGTGCCACTGGGAGATGGCCTTGGAAAAAACCGGCAACGAGGCGTTTTCCCAGCTCCTGCAAACCCAACGCGACGAGGCCAATGCCTTGTTTGCCAAATTTGTGGAGCGCAACTACCTGGATTGGATGGCGGACGAGGCGGGAGCTCCCTTGCAGGCCCACCGCTTTCTCAAGCGGATCTTGTTTCCGGCGCTTACCCAAGGCCAACGGGTGCTGTTATTGGTATTGGACAACCTTCGCTGGGACCAGTGGAAAGTCCTTCAGCCGCTGCTGGAGGCCGAGGGCCACGTCCGCGAAGAAGGATTTCACGCCAGTTTGTTACCCACCGCCACGCAATACGCCCGAAATGCGCTTTTTGCCGGGATGACGCCCTTGGGAATTTCCAAGCGTTTTCCCGAGTACTGGGTGGAAGACCGGGCCGAGACCGAGTCCGGGCGCAACAACTTCGAAGAAGCCCTGCTGGGTGCCCAGCTGCAGACCCACGGCCTGGGCCAGATCGACTGGGCCTACGCCAAACTTACCCATGCCGGGTCCGAGCGGAAATTTGCCGGGCAGTGGCCCAACCTGAAAAAGAAGCAGTTGGTCGCATTGGTGGTCAATTTTATTGACATGCTCTCCCACGCCAAGGCCGAACAATCCATTGTGCGGGACCTGGCTTCCGACGATGCTGGGTACCGCGCGCTGACGAAGACCTGGTGGGAACGCAGCCCCCTGCGCGAAGTGGTGGACCAAGCCCTGGCCAGCGGCATGGAGGTTCTGGTCACCACCGACCACGGCACCGTTTTGGTGAAAGAGCCGGTTAAATTGACCGGAGAGCGCGACTTGACCACCAATTTGCGGTTCAAACAAGGCCGCGGCGTGCAAGTGAACCTCAAGGAAGCCGTGGTGTTTGACACCCCCGAAAAGATGGGATTGCCCAACCGCGCTCTGGGCGAGAAGGTCTACTTTGCCCGCGGGTCGGACTTCTTTGCCTACCCGAACCAATACAATTACTACGTGCAGCACTTCCGAAACACCTACCAACACGGGGGAGTCAGCCTGGAGGAAATGGCCGTTCCTTATGCGTGGTTGACCCGAAAATCCTAGATCCGCTCGGGTGAGTTTCGGGGCAGTGGAATGCGTGGATGGCGGGGAAGGGGTTACCTTTGCCCCATGGAATCCCGACGCATTCAATTGGCCGACTGGCCCGCTTTGGCGGCCGAATGGGGACCCCAATTGCACGGGGTCGTCGTCTTGGAAGGACCCATGGGCGCGGGAAAAACGACCTGGGTAGCGGCGTTGGGGAAGGCCTTGAACTGGCAGGATTCGGTCCAAAGTCCGACGTTTGGATTGGTTCACACCTACCGGTCTGCCGACGGTTCGCCCGTCTACCACCTCGACATGTACCGTTTAAAAGACGAGCGCGAGGCCTGGGGCTTGGACCTGGAGGACTTGTTCCACTCCGGGGCGTTGTGCTTGGTGGAGTGGGCGGAAAAAATTCCTACCTTCTTACCGGAAAGAACACAGAAGATATCCATTGAATACCAAGTAGATACGGATTATCGGTTGGTCACTTTGCACGATTGAACATGGAGTTGTACGTTCCCCAAGAAGAGCGCCTCATGGTGCAAACCCGTCGGCAAGCGCTGACTTTTGGCGTTCCGCGGGAGTCCGTGTGGAACGAAAACCGCGTGGCCCTCACGCCGGAAGGCGTTGACCTCTTGGTGAGCCGCGGCCACCGCGTGTTGGTGGAGACCGGGGCCGGAGAAATGGCCCGCTACTCCGACGCCTCCTACGCCGATGCCGGTGCAGAACTGGTGTACGATTCGCAAGCCGTATTTGGCTGTCCGTGGGTGGTCAAGGTGCAGCCCCCCACTCTGGAGGAATTGGCTTTGATGGTGTCTGGGGCAACCTTGGTAAGTGCTCTGCAGCCTTCGTCGTTGCGCAAAGAGCTGGTGGTGGCGCTGATGCACAAACGCATTACCGCCTTGGCGTACGAACATGTGGAAGACGGCCACCAGCAAAAGCCCTTTGTGCGGAGCATGGGGGAAATCGCCGGTTCGACCGCCATTTTGTTGGCCGCGGATTACCTGAGTACCACCCTCAACGGCCGTGGCTACGTCATGGGCGGTGTGACCGGAGTGCCTCCCACCGACGTCGTTATTTTGGGTGCGGGCATGGTGGGCACCGTTGCGGCCCGCGTGGCCCGCGGCATGGGCGCCCACGTGCGGGTTTTTGACCGTTCGCTGACCCGCTTGCACCGCTTGCAGAGCCAGATTGATTCTTCGGTCCACACGGTGGTCCTGCAGCCCCGGCTGCTGGAAAAGGCCCTGATGGAATGCGACGTGGCCATTGGGGCCCTGCGCGCAGACAAGGGCCGAACCCCGGTGGTGGTGTCCGAAGCCACGGTTTCTCGGATGAAGCCAGGAAGTATTGTGGTCGATGTCAGCATCGACCAAGGCGGATGTTTCGAGACGTCGGAAATTACCTCGTGGCAGAGCCCGTCGTTTGAGCGTTTTGGGGTTTTGCACATTGGAATTCCCAACCTGGCGGCGCGCACCGCGCGCACGGCCTCCTTTGCCTTGAACAACCTCACGGCACCGCTGCTGGATCGGTGGTCCGAAGCCGGCGGATGGGAAGGAATTGTGGACCAGTATCCGGGCGTGGCCCGGGGTCTCTATGTTTTTGGGGGCCATTTGGTTTCGCAGCCCCTGGGCGAGCGCTTCGACCTGCCGTATTCGGAAATCGGATTGCTGGTCTGAGCGGGCTTCCCCGGTTCGTCCGTCCTATCTTTGCCGCATGAAATTTACCCGGAAATTGTTCTTTTTTGGAATTGGGGTGGTCTTGGGCACCGCAGGCGTGGTGTGGATGTTTGGCGACCGCACAGACATCCAGTGCACCTATTTCCCGAACGACCGGGTACTGTACGACCTTCGTTTGAAGCGGTGGGAATGGCCCGCGGGCAACGCCCCCGTGGATACCAGCTGGACCTGGGCCATTCGGAACCGCTCCACGGTGGATTGGAAGGCCAGTACAGTCGCTGGACGCACAGAAGCCAAGCAAGATTCGACCAATACCTACGTCCTAAACGTGGAATACCAGGGAAAACCTACCCGCGTGCGGGTGGAAGGACGAAAGCACCGGGCTGTGGTCCTGGAATGGGACGGCCCCAAGCGGTAACCGATCCCAAAGATTTTTAAAACGTCCCTTTTTTAAGTCGGCCCTTTTTTGAGGGCCGTTCTTGTTTGCAGTTCGGTCTGGCTTACGCCTTGCGCGCGGCGCGTCGGCGGCGAATTTCCGTTTGCAGGTTGCTCAATTCCCGCCCGGTTTGGCCGGCCACGCTCGTATTTTCCTCTGCGCGCCGGAACAAATAGGGCAGCACCTCCCGTACCGGTCCAAAAGGCAAGTACTTGGCTACTTTGTGGCCCTCGTGGGCAGCTACGTGGCTGATGTGGTCGGACATGCCGTAGAGTTGGGCCATCCAGACGGGTGCTTCGCCGGGTTTCCATCCGCCTTGGGCCAGGCAATCGGCCGCCAGTTGGGTGGAGTCTTCGTTGTGGGTCCCAATGACCACCGCATGCCCGGTAGGGGCGGTGGGGGTGCCGACGGCCTCAATCAACAGGGCGGTTGCGCGGTTGAAGTCGCGGTCTGTGGAGGCTTTGTCGGGTTGAATGGGGGAGGGGTAGCCCTGTTTTTGGGCCCGTTCCCGCTCTTTTTCCATGTAGGCTCCGCGGACAATTTTGATGCCCACTTTGTAGCCGGCGGCGTTGGCGGCATGCAATTCTTCTTCAATGGCTTCCACCCGTCCGGTGCGGTAGAGCTGTACGGTGGTAAACACGACCGCCCGTTCGCGGTTGAATTCGGCCATCAGCGTGCGGGCCGTTTGGTCGATGGCCGGCTGGATCCAAGACTCCTCGGCGTCAATCATGATCCGGAGGCCTTCTTTTTGGGCATAAGCGGCGAGCCGGCGGAACCGGGCCAAGGCGCGGTCCCACGACGCGGATTCCTCCGAGGTAAGCGGCTCTTGGGATGCTATTTTTTCCAGCACTTCGATGGACGACAGTCCGGTCATTTTGAAAACGCCCAGGGAGAGGCCGTCGAATTTGGTGTGGGCGGCCATGGTCTGGAGGGTGATTTCCATGCCCCGTTGGAAGTCGGCTTCCGTCGATTTGCCTTCCACGGAGTAGTCCAAGATGCTTTCGATGCGGTATTTCCACAGTTTCTCGATGGCGCCCGCGCAATCGGCAATGCTTTCGCCTCCCACAAACTGCGAAAAAACAGTTTTTTTCACCAGTCCTTGGATGGGCAGACGCAGCCAAAGGGCCCCTTCCACAACGGGTTTTCCCAACCGAACCAGCCAGGGGTATTTCAAAATTCCAAACAGAAGCTGGCTCCGGCGCAAGTCCGCGTCGGACATGCTTTGGAAGGCAAGGGCGGTGTTGTTAAAATCCATGGTTCTGAGCTGTAGGCAAAGATACATTTGAACCATCTTTGCAGGGATGAAGACGTACACAAATCCCTGGGGAGATGCCGTCGTCGGCTGGGGGGCGCTGGAGGCCTTGGGCCGGTGGATGGAAGGTTCGACCACAGAGCGCACCACGCTCTACTTCTTGGTGGACGAACACACCCACTCGTCCTGCCTGCCGCTGGTGTTGCCGCTGGTGCCCGACGGACGACGCGTCGAAATTCTGGAAGTTGCGGCCGGAGAAAGCAGCAAGGACGCCGAAATTGCGTTTTCGTTGTGGCAAGCCCTCCGCGAACACGGGGCACACCGAACAGATGTTTTGGTGGCCGTGGGCGGGGGGATGGTGACCGATCTGGGCGGCTTTGTGGCGTCCACGTACAAACGAGGCATGTCCTACGTGGCTGTGCCGACGTCGCTCTTGGCCATGGTCGACGCCAGCGTGGGCGGAAAATCCGGAGTGAATTTGCCGGAATTAAAAAATGCCGTGGGCACCTTTTACCGCGCCTCAGGGGTCTTTGTAGACCCTGTATTTTTGGAAACCCTGCCCCCCCGGGAGGTGGCTGCAGGCTGGGCCGAAATGATCAAACATGCCTACCTCGACGGCGGACTGCACTGGGAAAAAATCAGTGCTTTTGCCGATGCGGATGCGGTTTTGGTGGAAGAATTGGTGGACCGGAGCGTGGCCTTCAAGGCAGCCTTGGTGGCCCAAGATCCCCGGGACCAAACGGGTCAGCGCGCCGCGCTGAATGCCGGACACACGGTGGCCCATGCCCTGGAAGCCTTGGCCTGGTCCCAGGAGGAGCATGGCGATGGCTCCCGCGAAGCATCGGTTTTGCACGGCGAGGCCGTTGCTGCCGGACTCTGGATGGAATCCTTTATCGCTCAAGCCCGCGGTTTGCAACCCGTTGCGGACGCGGAAGACCTGCGGTCCCTGATTCGAACCTATTTCGCAGGTGTCCCCTTGGGCAATGCCACGGACGCGTGGAACACCATGCAACAAGACAAAAAGAACGAAAGCAACGCCGTGCGCATGGCCCTTTTAACTGCGCCGGGGTCTCCAACTTTACTGGCCGAAGTGGAGCAGTCGGAATGGGAGGCCGCGCGCGCTGCGTACCAAAACGCTTTTCGTACCGCATGAGCCCTTCGGGTTATGGGGCTTCGCTCCCTTCGGACTGGGAATCGTTTCCCCGCTTGAACCTTCCGGGCTCCAAAAGTATCTGGAACCGGTTGCAGGTGCTGCAAGCGGTGCTTGGGCGATCCGCCTCGACGGATTTTTGGCCCCATCCGGACTCCGGATCCAGCTGGGACCAGGCTCCCGACGATGTACGGGCCATGGCCCGGGTTGTCGAAGCCGTTCACTGTTCGGTGGAAACCGGGGAATGGCAGGAGGTTTCGGTTGGGCCGGCGGGGACGGCGTGGCGCTTTGGCTTGGCACTGGCCCTTGCTACTCCGGGTGCCAAGGTGGTGCTGGACGGAGACAAACGTTTGCGGGAACGTCCGATTGCCCCCTTGCTGGACGCCTTGAAATCTTTGGGCGCCACCTGGGAGGGCGACGTGCCGCCGCACCGGTGCACGGGCCGCCGCCTGCGCGGCGGCCCGTGCACCCTGGACGCCTCCGCGTCCAGCCAGCACCTCAGTGCCCTGTTGCTGGTAGCTCCGTGGATGGAGCACCCTTTGGACCTGCACCTCACCGCTCCGCTGGTCAGTGCACCTTACGCCGAAATGACGGCAGCGCTGCTTCGAAAGGCAGGTGTTTCCGTGGCTTCGGATGCCCACCGCTGGCAGGTGGGGTTGATCTCGGACGGTCCGTTGGCGCATGCGGACCCCTCCCTCTGGAACTTCGACCCCGATTGGTCGGCAGCGGCCGCGCACGCGGCCGCCGTGGCGGTTACGGGGCGCCCCGTGGTCTTAAATGGACTTCGGTTGGATTCGTTGCAAGGCGACAAAGCGTTGCTACGCTTCCTGCCGGATGTAGGGGTGCAGGCCGCCGAGGTCCCCGGGGGCGTCTGCTTTTTCAAGGACGCTGCGGCCGCGGTTCAAGCAACCGCTCCTTTGCTGTGGGATTTTTCGGATGTTCCGGACACCGCCCAAGTTCTCCTCACCGCTGCCATGGCCCTGGGCCGGTCTGGAACCGCAACCGGATTGCAAACGTTGGCCGGAAAGGAAATCGATCGAACCCAAGGGTTGGATGCTTTGGCCCAGATTTTGAAGGTAGAAACCCACTGGGAGGACGGTACCCTCGCGTTTCAAAGCACGTTGGGGAATGGCTTTTTTGCGGGCACCCCGTCCGACGCAAGTACCCACTCCCGTGCGGTCGTTTCCGCGTATGGCGACCACCGGCAAGCCTTTGCCTGGGCCTTGGTGCAGCAAGTCTGTCCGTTGGTTTTGGAAGATGGGGCATGCGTTTCCAAGTCTTATCCCGGTTTTTGGGAGAATTTCCACGCCCAAGTAGGAGCGTAACGAATGCCGAGTTTGGCGCTTATTCCACCTGGGTCGGCCGAGGTGCGCACCTGAAAGCGCCACGCCTTCCACGTCCGGTTCCAAGACGCTGAAAGGACCCACGGTTGGCTTCCGTAGGGACGGGAACCGTAAAGGGTAGGGCGTTCTGGCCATTTATACACCCACGCAGCCCCCAGCGTCCAGTTGCCAGAACGGTCGGACCACCGAAGGGTACCCTCCAACAATTCGCTCCGACCCGTTTGGTTCCAACTTCCCGACTGCGACCACCGCAAGGCCGTTCCTGCGCGTTGAACCGATGCCACCGCACGCCACCCGGAGTCCGTAGTCCAGTTCCATTGGGCGCGGTAAATCGCCAGGCCCTGGGTTTTCTGCCACCGGGCGGAGCCGTCCCATTGCGCAGTTTCCCACGGGGCGCGTTTTTGGCGGACCGTGAATGCCGTTTGCGTTCTCCCGGGGAGGTTCAGGTCCCACCCCAGAATCCATTGGGAAGAACCCGCAGCGCTCGGGAAGGACCGCTGATTTTCCAGGGTCCAGCGGCTCCCGGACATCGGCGTCCATTGGGTGCGGAAGGTGCCTCGAATGCCTGGAGATGCCCCGCTTAGGGTGCTCGAGAATTGCCAATAGGGAATGCGTTTTTGGAAATGCAGGGCCAGTGGGGAAGAACTGCTTTGTAGCCAAGCGAGTCGGAAGGCCCCCCAGCCCATTTGGCCTTTCCATGGAGCGGTCAAAGGCAGGGACTGGTGTCCCCACGCCTTGGAAATGCGCCAATCCCATTGCAGGGCCGGGCCTGTGGAGAGCCACTGTGCCGCGGGAGTGGCAACGGCCCGCGTCGGACCCGACCGGGTGCTTTCAAGCGTCGTGTAGTGCTTGAGGCCCCACACCGCGCAGGAGTCCATGCGGTCAACCAAGTCCAACTCGATCCAGTCCAAGAGCGGGCCGCTGCGGCTGCGGTAGTCGCTGAGGGAAACACCTTGTTCCAGGGTTAAAAAGGGCAAGTCTACCCAGGCGGCTACAGGCAGGGCATTGAGGTCCAGCGGCGCTTGGTTCCAGCGAAGCAGAACGTCCAAAACCGAGTCGTGTGCGTCGTCCGTTACG